>JANYBI010000408.1 GCA_025360875.1 Lentisphaerota bacterium | reverse complement strand
ATACGGAGGGGGTATGCGATATTACCCACTCATTTTAAGAAAGAACCAGAAAATGTCCGGCGGTGGCAGAAGGCGCCAAACTCTATCTCAAATGTACTGTTGGTGATAAAATTGCCATTTTCAAGCCCGGCGCCACAACACCAATCGATTTCATTGCTGTTGCTGGAAAATGGGAGGTTCCAGGTGATATAGCCGATGGCGATATGACATTCAGAATCATATCCCTAGTACCTGTTTCTCCCTCTTTCATAAAGTTCGATTTAACCTTGACGCTAGAGAGAAAAGGCAAGATAACAAATGACTCCATCGCTATTCGCATCGCGCCAATTATACTCCCTTGGAATGGTGACACGGTGGAAAAGATCTATGTCACTCGCAATATCCCAGCTATTCCAAATCATGTTGTCATCGTAAGCAACAGCCGTTGGACCCAGGATTTTATGGAACTTGGATCCTCTCCGGTTGTACAAGATGGAAGTAAGAAGGGAAACATTTTGATAGATCTTCTCCATGCCAACAGTGTAAACTTCATAACCAATCTCCAGAACCAGGACAAGTTCTGGCAGAGATTAGAATGTAACAACAAAGGAAATGGAGGCGACATCGAGGTCATGCAGCCTGATAATGCCAATTATTATGGGAAGATATACCATGGCTCATACACCATGGCTACCTTTATCAAATTACTTAAGGATCAGGGAATACAATCGGTAGCTGATGGATTCAACACTAAGTGGCTTCATGTCGGGCATGTTGACGAAGTGGTGTCTTTCATCGGAGAAAAAAAGGTTTTTGTACCATCACCCAAAAAGGCCTTTGATCTCATGCATGGTCAGATTATACAGGGAAAAGGGAATGAGACGATTAGAATTTCAACATATAATGGAGAAAATTCTAACGGGGAAGATATTCCTATGGTTTCAACGACAATATCACTTATGGAAATCTGTGTTGACAATTCAGTGCCAAATTTGTTTGACCTGAAGGACTTTTTCAAGGATGGACTGCCGCAATCGACCTCAAGCGTGTCGTTCTATTCCGATTCCCAAGTCTTTCCCAAGGGGAGCTATCTCAGGATTGACGACGAAATACTTTATGTAAAGTCTGTTGTTGCCAATCCAAAAACAGGTACTGTTACAACGACTATTCAGAGAGGCGCGAATGCCGCTTATGGCGGAATTTATTCAGTGCCAAGTACCAATGCCGCCCATGATGCGAATTCCAAGGTTTATGCCATAAATCGACCCATATTGGAAAATATCTCTATGGATAACAGCCATCCTGCAGGAATTATCAAGCGCAGTTATACCCAGAATATGATAGGTTATTCGTTAGTTGATATGCCTGTGCTATTCGATAAAGCTGACGATAATGGATGGTTTGCCGCCACTTCAAATATTGTCAACAGCCTTGTCGTTGATGGCAAGATATATTATCCCAAGCCGTTCAATGACACATTTGACGTTTACATTAAAGCAAATGGAGGAACAGTTCCTGTTGATGTATGGAATAACTTTCACCTCTACTACGGCGAATTGCATTGTGCGACTAATCCATTTAGAAAATTGACTGATCCCAAGTGGTGGAACCATATAAAATGAGGAGCTGGAAAATGAAAAACATACTATCAGCAGTGATTTTTTTAACAGGCATAATTCTTGCAGCCGAAGAGCTGCCTGGCCTTTTCAACAGGATGATTAATTCACAAGGGAAATCATATGGGGTGGAGAAGAAGGACGAGTACAACACCATCCGGGAAGAGATTCTTAAGGCGGATCCCATCAAACTCCGGGAGTTCCTGAATGGCAAGCTGGTAGATTCCAAGTCAACTGTCCTGGAGAAGGCGCTGGCGCATATATTGCTGGAACGCATGGACAAGAAGGTTACAATTGACAGGCTGTTCTACATCGGAAGGTTGAAGGATGACCCAAACCATCCTGATGTTATCACTTACACACCAGTCCGATACCCTCAGAAATGGTGTTCGCCGAAAAAGGAGGATATGGAGATGATGATGAAAGAATACAAAAAGGACGAATGCCCGTATTTCATTCTTGAGTCGGTATGGAAATATTCACCAGCAGGGGGGAGGATAAGAGAATTCCAAGATGTCGAAGGTTTCACCCTCCCCGGATTCATATTTTACGGGATTGCAAAGAATTTCAATTCAGAACTGAAGGAGACCTTCACCGCAGCAATCAAGGACAGGCTTTCCAGAAACCTTATGGAGTTTCCGGAGGAAGAAGCTGCAGAATACTTGCTTTACATGGGAGCTGAAAACTCATGCCAGGTCGTCCTCGACTGGGCGAAGACAAGAATGCAAGAGAAATCGCGCGAAGAGACATATGACGTGTTGTGCATCCTCCTTCCCGGAATGAACGGTGCGGACATCAAGGTACTCAAGGCGGCAAAGAAGATACTCGACGGAGACACTAGCAGGGATGCGGAAAACGAGGCAGATCTCAAGAACCTGCTGGTTTCCCTTATCGGATGCTACGAGAAAGGTGTCTCCCCAGATGACAAGTGGATAATCTCTTTTCTTGACGAGGCCAATTCTTATCGTATAAAGATGGCGCATGTTGTTATTCCGTTCCTGCTGAAACTAAGACCGGACATGGAAGCTAAGATAGAAAAGAGGATGAAGTATTATGAAAGCCAGAAGGGTTCTCTTTGGAACAGAAAGATTCCACAAGATCCCGATGAACAGGAATAAGACTGTGTCATGATAGATAAACAGGAATCGCTGATAAAATGAGAGAATTCTCCTAATACGAAAGACAAGATTTCTGAAAAAACGATCAGCTATTAGAAGAATAAAGGTTCCCTGAAAACAAGGACGCAGTAATTCTGTAAAATTAGTTTAATATTCATTTCCTTTCCCTTTTAAAGAACGCTTGACCCAGGTATTCATTGAGCATATATTCCTTTAAAGAATTTCATGACTTATAACATGATGATCTAAAAGGAAATGACAAAAACTGCCATGGAAAAAAAATTATCAAAGAAGTGCGTTGACTTCATTGATGACGCGAAACTTGACAGCCTAGCAAGAGGCATCAGGGAAGACAAGCATAGAGTCCGCGAAATCATCGCCAAGAGCATGGAGAAGAAGCCGCTTGCGGTCGAGGAGACCGCCGTGCTCCTTTCCGCCGAATCGCCTGATCTCGTCGAGGAGATATTCAATGCCGCGCGCCAGCTGAAAAAGGATGTCTACGGCAACCGGATCGTCATTTTCGCCCCGCTCTACATCGGGAACTACTGCGTGAACGACTGCGTCTACTGCGCGTTCCGCAGAAGCCTGCGGACAACCGTCAGAAAAACCCTGAACCAGAGCGAGCTCATCGCCCAGATCGAAGCGCTTGAGGACATAGGGCACAAACGCCTTATCCTTGTCTTCGGCGAACACCCCGACTACACGGCCGATTTCATGGCTGATACTGTCAGGACCGTTTATTCCATAAAGAAGGACAGGGGCGAGATACGCAGGGTCAACATCAACGCGGCCCCGATGGACCATGAAGGTTATAGGAAAGTGAAGGATGCCGGTATCGGCACCTACCAGATCTTCCAGGAGACATATCATCACAGGACATATGCCAAAGTGCATCCGGCACAGACCCACAAGGGGGATTACCTGTGGCGACTTGACGGACTCAGCCGCGCATTCGAATCCGGCTGCGACGACATGGGCATCGGCGCGCTGTTCGGCCTCTACGACTGGAAGTTCGAAGTGCTGGGGCTTGTCACGCATTCCCATCATCTCCAGAAGACCTATGGTGTCGGCCCGCATACGATCAGCTTCCCGAGAATTCGTCCGGCACATGGAGTCGAACTTGACAGGAGATATTTTGTAAGTGATCATGACTTCAAGCGACTGGTCGCGATACTCCGTCTATCGGTCCCTTATACCGGCATGATCCTCACGGCCCGCGAGACAGCGGAAATCCGACGCGAGGTCATGGCATTCGGTGTTTCGCAGATCGATGCCGGCACCCGGATAGAGCTTGCCGGATATACGAAGAAGGGAGATCAGGAGCTCAACAAGGAACAGTTCCAGATCGGGGACGTGAGACCGATGGAGGAGATTTTGCGCGACCTGATGGGCAACGGTTACGTGCCCAGTTTCTGCACCTCTTGCTACAGGTCAGGACGCACCGGCCAGATTTTCATGGAATACGCGATTCCCGGATTCATAGAGAAGTTCTGCACGCCGAATGCCCTGCTCACGCTCGAGGAATACCTCGTCGACTACGCCAAACCGGAGACCAGGAAGACCGGCGAGAAACTCATTGCCGACGAACTTAGCAGGATCAGCGATGGCCCCGGCAAGAAGAAACTAGTCGAACGCCTGAACAACATCAAGAACACCGGCGAACGGGATTTGTATTTCTAATTTTTTTTCATCTGCATGAAAAAAATGATTAACCATCATATAATTTGACAAGTCATTCCATTGCATTATTGTATATACAACTAATACATGGTGGAACAATGAACAAGAACTTGATTGTGAGGATAGACGACTCCCTGAAAGGCAGAGTGGAATACCTTGCCAGGGGCGAGGGCAAGAATTCAAGCATTGTGATAAGAGAGCTGCTTGCGGACTATGTCAAGAAAAGGGATATCGGCTCCTGTGTAGACAATTTATGGACCAACATATCAATTGACCTGAAGAAGCATGGCGCAACTCCCGGTAAAATATCAAGGGCTATCCGAGAGGCAAGGGCCGCCCATTGATCAGGGTTGTCGTCGACACCAATGTTTTCATATCCTCATTCTTCGGTGGCAATCCCAGGAAAATCATAGATCTCTGGAAAACAGACAAGATCCAGCTATGTCTTTCCCAGCCAATAGTTGAAGAATATGTTGAAGTCCTGCTCCGTCTTGGCCTGCAGGACAGATCAGAAATCAAGGAGTTGCTCGCACTGTTCTCAAAAGGTGGGAACACTCTCTTCATATCCGAAACTCAGCCTCTTTCGCTTGTCATTGACGATCCGGATGACAACAGATTCATCGAATGTGCGGTTGCACTCGATGCCAGCCATGTGATTTCCGGTGATAAGCATCTGTTGGGCATCAGGAAATATCTCAGCATTAAAATCCTCTCTCCATTGGACTTCCTGAAGGAAATAAATAGGTTATAAAATTTTCGGTATCGAAAATTTTGTTTTGGAGGAAATCTTATCATGAAGCCGGGACAGCAGATGGAATGCCCGCACTGCGGGAAGGATTGTTTCCTCGTCAAGAAAACTCTCATGGACGGATGGACCAAGTTGGGCGACATACTTGCATGTTCATCCTGTTCTGCGAAGATCGCAGATCTGGAGGATGAGAAGGCGAAGGCCGCCGACAGCAGCAAACAATTCTCCAATCTGGAAAATTTATTGTCGGAGAAAAAGAAAGAAGGGCCGAAGATAGAATCCACCGAGGATGAAAAACATTTCTGCCGTGACTGCATGCACTTCATATCGCATCCGTTTCTGACGCGCTGCGGACTTCACAAGAAGAATGTCGAACCGATGGAAGACTGCGATAAATATGCAAGAAAGCCTAAATGAGCATCTTCCCTCAGATCGGGATGTCCTTGTAATCGGACAAGTATACGCGTCCGTCGGATTCAGCAAGTTTCCTTGACAGATCCAATTTGATTCCGGCAGTCCTGCACCGCTTGAGGGATTCTCCGACAGATTCATCTTTCACTGAGGAAAACTTCATATTCCTTGAAAATACTAGAATACTCTCACTGTCGTTTATCTTGATCCATGCAAGGGGCATGCGATGGGCAAGCCTGTGGAACTGGAGTTTGAAGGACTTGAGCCATACTGCTTCAGCATCCTTCTCGGGCATCCTGTCATTCTCGTATTCCTTGTCAAAACCCTCGTCCATCAGGAGACGGTTGTCAATCATCGCCTGTCCGTCCATCGAATTCCTAATGCTGAGCCCCTGCCCCAGGCAGCTTTTGAAGACCCTGCAGTATTTGCCCTTGCCCGTAAGGATCTGCGCTTTCCTCTTATCCCAGAGCTTCTCAACTTCGTCGGCTTCCGCTCTGAGTATATTGTACCATATCTCGTCGGCCTCCTTGAAATCTTTAGCGAGCCTGGCCTTCAGGAGCAGCTCTCCCGCCTCCCTGTCGCTGATTTCACCTCTGAACGCCCCGACGATCCTTATCATCCTGAAGAACTGGCTGTCAAGAAGCTTTTTCTTCTTCTCTACGCCGTACGGATCCACGAGTATGAAACTCATGTCGTCCTTTTTGAACATTATATTTCCCAGGTGGAAATCTGGATGGTAGAATCCGGACGATATCATCCTCCTGAGGAATCCGGCGAATGAGTCCAGGAAGTTTTCCCTGAGGTCCCTGTCGGCACAAGCCCCGGAAAACCAGTATGACCTGGCGCTTACTGAATGCTCAACCTCCCGCGTGACCAGCATGCTCTCCGAGCCCCTTTTTGCCCAGCCGCATATGTCAATTGACGGGATGCCATGTTCCTGGAGGAGTCCTGCGGAATTGAATTCGGACCTGCTTTTCGGAACTATGGATGAGCGTATCCTAGATGTGAGCGAGACAGGATAATTGTATTTCACGTAATACACGGCGCCGTTGTTTTCGACCTTGAATACGGCCCGCACCCTGCTGGACTTGACCATATTCTTCTTGGCAAACTGTTTCCAGGAATGGAACCACGGCTCAAGAATTGCAGGATCGGTTATCGACCAATCCCAGCCGTTGATCCTGATCTCCTGAAATTTGCTTACCATATCTTGACTCATCTGCCGCCCCCATGATCATCCATCGATAACATCAATGGAAACTGGAACTTATAACTTATAAAACTTCTATAATATATAACCTCAATCAATGAACTGCCAATATCAAGTCTGCGACCGAACAAAACGGCAAAGAATGAGTGGGGCAATTTCCTGGACTGATTTCAAAAATACGTAAAACGTTAGTTGCGGGAACAAGCCCGTTGGAGTACAAACTTTAGTTTGCGTATTTGTTTGTAGTAGGCGAATTTATACGCCGTTATTCTTTTTTAAGAACGCGCAATTAATTGCGCTACTACGAACGAATTCAAGACAAGCTTGGACTCCAAGTTAATCAATCAACTCAAAAGAGGCAATTTTGAACTTGCCTCCACTATACGCCTTCGGATTCATCCCCAGTCCTTTCCCTATCTCCTGCCTTTTTCCCGTCTTCCCTTGCGGCGCTCAGGATAATGCCGGCACCGAGCATGGTCGATACCAGGGAACTGCCGCCATAGCTGAACATTGGAAGGGTTATGCCTGTAGGAGGCATGAGCCCCACATTCACACTTATATGTATGAATGCCTGGAATGTGATCATGGAAGTCATCGAACAGATGAATATCCTGCTTATGTCAGAGTCGGCCCTGGTGGCGAGACGGAAACCGGCATAAGCGAAAATGGCAAATCCGACAATGACAGGAAGAACGCCTATGAATCCTACAGCCTCCGTCAATGATGCAAAGGCCGAATCGCTGTATGAAAGAGGCAGATATGAATTCGCCCAGAGGCAGTTTCCCCAGTCGACTCCGAAAAAACCTCCTCTGGCCAGCGTATACTGGAACTGCAATATGTGCCAGCCTGAACCGGAAGGATCGCTGGACGGATCAATGAAACCCACCAGGCGCCTGAGCACATATGGCTTTTCATGGATTACCCACATGCAGGCCGGTATGAACGCCAGCATCCCCACCAGAAGACTCATGATCGAGCCTCCTCCTATTAGGTAGACGGCAAGCATGCCTGACACATAGATTATGACTGTCCCGAAATCAGGCTGCAGGACAATCGGCGCAATCCATAGCACGAGGACCGTGACGATGAGAATATTCCTTCTAGCTCCTCCATCGGCAATCCGGCTGAATATCCAGCATAGCAGGAGTATGTAGAAAGGTTTCGCAATTTCCGAAGGCTGTATGAACACGGATCCGAACGCGAACCAGCCCTTCATGCCATTTATCTTCACGCCGAGGAAAAGCACGAGGAGCAACGGAACGAAAAAGATACAGGCAAGCCACGGAGCCCATCTTATGTAGAAGCGGAAAGGTATCTGGGAGGAGAGGAACATCAGCGCCATGCCGATTACCAGCCACAGGAACTGCCTGACGGCAAAATGGAACGGGGCATTGCTGTAGACCGTTGCATTATATATGGCGAGACATCCCCAGAGGCCAAGCATGAAAATCACGGCATGCACAAAGAGCGGAAATGTCATTTTCCCGCTTGCGCCAATACCGGATTCAGAGTTCTTTTCCTTCATCTTTGTCTTTTTTCATGCTTATTATGTCTTCGATGGAATATTCAAGTTTCACATCGCCGCCCGGACGCATTTCGGCCTTCAGCTTCCATGTGCCCGGAATCCAGTTCTTATTCCTGTCCAGCATGACCTGGTATACTCCGTCAGCTCCTCTGAGGACAG
>JANYBI010000398.1 GCA_025360875.1 Lentisphaerota bacterium | reverse complement strand
CGAGGGGATGTCAATGGCGGGAAGAACAGGGATCCCGGCCTTCCTGCAGGCTTCCTTGAATCCTTCCTCGCGCTTGAGCTCCCATCCGAACTTTTCAATTTTTACGTCCACCCTGAGTATGCGTTTCGCGCCGCGGGATATCAGGTGGTTTGTCAGATCAAGTGATCCCTGTCGGTGATCCGAACATACCATGTCGCAGCCATCCCAGGAATGCTCATCCCCGTAGGCGGTGACCGGGACGTCCCTCAGCTTCAGGGTCTTCAGCAGTTGCCCCTTGCTCGAAATCCCCTGGATGCCGCTGACTATTACAAGCCCTGCGGGAGTTGAATCGCTGAGACGGTGGAAATGCCCGGGATCCAGTTTCCTGGTCGGAACAAGGAAAATCGATTTCCCGCTGGAGAAAGCTTCGCTTACAGCACCGGCGGAAATAGCATTTGACCATCCCGAGGATGGAGTGCTGAGAAAATCCTGGACAGTGAGCACTTCGTCCATGAGTATGGCGATAGTATTGTTCTGCGAGCCCCGTATCCGGGCGCTGGAAGGATTATCCAGGACAGTACGGCTCCGGCCCTTGCATTTTATAAGACCTTCCCGTTCCAGTTCCTGCAGTCCGTTCCGGACAGCATTCCTGGTTACATCAAACAGCTTCTCCAGATCCCGTTCCGAAGCGAGCCTCTTGCCAGGCAGCAGCTTGCCGGATGTGATCAGCTTACGGATCTCCTCCGCCACAAGCCCTGAAGGAGAGGCCTTTTCCAGATTCTCAAGTTTTATCTGCTTCCTTGCCATTTTGCCCCCTGGTGTCCATCTGTGATTTTTCACGCACATAAGATATCAGAATGACATGAAATATCAATCTCAGCCAATCAGGTAGACCTTATGCTGTTCAGCCATCAGCTTGTCTGTCTTCATGACTTTCCCTGTCGTCAGCTCTTTAATATTGACAGCGGACTTGAAACTCATCGGAATGTTTTTGAAAGCCCACAGGACTTTCTTTCCGCCATGTTCATACTGGACTCCTGCTTCGCCGGGAAGTATCGTCCGGTTCTGCATATGCGGGAGAGCCTTGTCATAAGCCTTGTACAAACTTATATGGTATTCTCCCGGCAGGTCGGCCGCATCATGCGCGCCTCCATACCTGAATGTAAGCTTCCTGCTCGGGACATCCCACATCAGCCCCCACATGAGGCGGTAGGCCAGTCCTTTGAAGAATATGTCGTCAGGTTCCGCTCCGGCCTCTTTGATCTTCGAGGCATCGAAATTCATGATGAAATCGTTCCACAGGAAAAGATTGCTGAGCCGTTTCACTATGTCAGGACCATTGCGGTGCAGACCGAAGACGCCTGAATCCTCGCAGCAGTAGCGGTAGCCGATCTTCTGCATTTCGGCCATCAGCGACAGATGCGCGAAATATTCGGTCTGGATGCCTGAAGGCGGAACAACCGCCTCGCGCTGTCCTCCGAGAAGGTCGGTCTGGTCAGCGGTGGCGCCGCCCTTCTTCTTGGTCTCCGAATTGAACAGCCAGTTGAACTTGTCGCTCGAAAGGTTGAACGAGCTGTCAAGGAAGATGCCGCCAACGCCCACCTTGTTGTTGAGATATTTCCATGATTTCAGCCAGTAGTCCCTGACTGCCGGATCCCGGATGTTCAGCACGCAGAACTCCGGAGTGTAATGATCCGCGTCGATCGCGCCGAAGCTGTTGCGGACAAACGGATTTTCAGCCTTGCTGAGCGCATCCATTATCGATCCTTCATGCTTGAGGAACTTGATACCCTTGGGATTTCCGTTCTTCTGCGAAAACCGCACTGTGAGACTTGAGATCGAAGTGTTGCCCCACATGAGCACCCTGATCCCGCGGGCCTTGGCATCATGGCAGAAGGCGCGGAGCTTGTCCTCCCCGACACTTTCAGCGACCTTGTAATCCACGGTGCAGCACATGTTGCCGGTTCCCCAGGTGTTCATGTTGTTCTGGAAATGGTTGGCAACTTCAATGCTGGTCATGCCGGCTGAAGCAAGAGCGGGAATACCTTCCCTGCGGTACAGGTCGAGATCGGCATCAGTCCATTCCTCAATCTGTCCGTATGTGGAAATGAATTCGCGCTTCATTCCCGCCTGGGCATGAAGCGTGTCGCAGACCAGATCAACTATGGCGCCATGGATGTTCGCGAGATCAATCCTGCTGAAATCACCTTCTGCGAACAGCACTTCCATCGGCTCTGCCTTGAAGGAATATGAGAGGTCGTTGCAATGCTCATGGATATGGACGAGTTCATCTGTTCCGCGCTGCTTCTCGATGAGCGTACGGATATGGCTGAGCTTCGGACACCAGGTCATCAGGACACCGTCATCCGCGGCGGCCATGGTGAATCCCTGGAGATGCGTCTGCAGCGGAAGGAACTGGAAAATGTTCGAGTTCAGACAGTTCTTCAGATACCATTCGGACGAGAAATGTTCCTTGGCTGACGCTATCTTGTGGATCGGAGGGAAGTTCGCGTTCCTGAACCAGAGTTCGTTGCCGACAGCCTTGCCGCCGATCTCCCACGTCCCGCGGTCCTGTATGTAATATATCGGAATATCGGGCGACTTATATGAATACTGATAGCTGAATCCGGCAAACTTCCGGCCGCCGATCTTCCTGGTGACTTCCTTGATCTCCATCGTGAGGACTGTCCCCTTGGCTTCGCGTTGGCCGGCAGACCAGTCGTCAACGTTCTGCACGGGCCTGCACTCGTGCAGCTGCCAGTCCATGGGACCGTCGGAAACATGATCCATCTTGAATTCAAGCTTCATCCCTTTGGCAGTCTTTTCGGTGCGTGCAATCCGGAAATTGAGGAGACGGACTCCCCACGGGTTGCGGATTGAGACGAACATCGGCCGTCTCGGGCTGCGCAGTTTTACCCCGTTGCATTCGACAGATGAGATTCCTGAAAAAACCTTGTTGTCGGTCTGGAACCCCAGCGATACGCCGTTCTTCAGCTTTAACATGTTCATTTCACCTTTATTTTGAGTTGCCGTGGCAACTTGCTTTTTAACCATTATACCTCAATTATAACCAAATGCAACCATAGGCGGAAAATTTTTAACCAATATTTAGCGGCGTGCCGGCGCATAGGTTTTCCCTATGGAAAATCAAATCCGCAACCATCAGCGCGGCGGATGGCGCAACCGATATTTGCTTGACCGGGCTTTGACAATCAACCAATTTGGTTTTAGTTTAGCGTAATATCCAACAAGGACATGTCTTCATGGAAAACGGAAAACAAAAAGATATTCTGAACAGACAGTCCTTCACCCTTATCGAGCTTCTGGTGGCGTGCCAGCCGACGTGTCCCTCGAAGCCAGAATGGCGTAGTGGGAAGTTACCCGTCAGGGGGCGTAGGCCAATTCGAGCAAAGCTCTTTACTTTGATCGAATTGCTTGTGGTGATCGCCATCATCTCCATACTGGCCGCCCTCCTGCTCCCGGCGCTGTCACAGGCGAAAAAACGCGTCAACGCAATTGCCTGTCTGGGCAACACCCGCCAGATCGCCATCGCCATGTTCTCGTACATAGACGACTGCGACGGACGCATTCCATACTTCGATTCCAACTACCCATGCCAAGTAGACGTGCTGATCAAACTGGTGAGCGGCGGATATATAGGTGGAAACGGCAATGACGGCGGTGCATTCCGCTGTCCGGGCGACACCTGGCGCAGCGCGTCCCACGGCGGCAATGACACGATCCGCGAGGTGAAGATTGGCACTGCGAATTTCGCAAACCGCACAGGTCCGGTATTCACCAGTGATGGCTGGTGCCCGCGCCAGGGAGAATGGTGGCCCACAGCCGAACGTCTATACACACAGTACGGAATCAACGGCTCAAACGGAAGCTCGGGCCAGCACCAGTTTCCATTCCAGAGCCAGTGCGTCTACGATAATGGCTGGATAGTCGATCCCGCAACATATCCCCGTCGACAGCTGGCGTCTGCCAGCCAGCC
>JANYBI010000389.1 GCA_025360875.1 Lentisphaerota bacterium | reverse complement strand
TTCAGGCGCATCCGGGCTTCGGGATCCTTGCTGCCGAGATATGCCTCCATGGATTTCTTCAGGACCAGATCGGACTGTGTTTTACCGATATCCAGGAGCTTGGCCTGGGATTCCTCACGTGTCTCGAATGTTTCCGAACCGAGGTTGGCGATGCAGGCGGAGACCTGCTGGTCGGCGGGCGCGGCCTGGTTGTCATCGGCGAAGATGTAAGGCGATATCGCGGATACAAACAGGATTATCAGGATGTTTCTGCAAAATGTTTTCATTATCCTATAACAATACCGTGTGCAGTTGAAATTTCAAAATTGCCGGCGAGATAGCGTCCCCGATATCTGCCTTTCCAACCGACTACTGGTTACCGACGACCGTTTCACGCAATGCGTCAGTTTCTATTGCATGCGATGAATTCAGGTAGAACGCTCTCGGCGAGAGCGCCGCGGACGCCTCGGCGAGGCGTCCCTACCTTTAGAAATATAAACTGACGCATTTCCGTTTCACGCTCTTGGATGGAATTGCTTATGTACTCTTATCAGTTTCTTCTGGTCGACATGCGTATATATCTGCGTGGTGCTGATGTCTGCATGTCCGAGCATTTCCTGGATTATCCTGAGATCTGCGCCGTTTTCAAGCAGATGGCTTGCGAAGGAATGCCGTAGGGTGTGAGGGTGGATATCCTTGGCGATCCCTGCGATCTTCGCAGATTCCTTGACGACCGCCCAGATGCGTTCGCGGTCGAGTGGCTGACCACGGTATGATACGAAGACATTGGGTTCGTTGGGATCACCCTTCGACATCAGCCTGGGACGCATTTCGGATATATACCGGTTAAGAAGGGCCATCGCCGGTTTGCCTATCGGGACAATCCTTTCCTTGTTGCCCTTTCCGATTACGCGGATGAACTCCTCGCTGAGATGCAGGCTTGCGAGTTTAAGTTCGGCTGTTTCGGAAACGCGAAGTCCGCAGGAATACATGATCTCCAGGATGGTGCGATTCCTGAATGCGAGGGCGTCCTTGCCGGTCGAAGGAAACGCCTTCAATAGTGAGTCAACCTCGGCCGGTGAAAGCATGTCGGGCAGGAGGCGCCAGAGCTTTGGGGAGTCCATGACATCGGTGATATCGTTCATGATGAGCTTTTCCTGGAACATGTATCTGAAGAGCATCTTGATGGACACGAGACGCCTTGCCATGGAGGAGGATTCAAGTCCGCGGGATTTGCAGTCGGAGAGGAAATCCTGTATGTCTGCGCGGGTCACAGCGCTGAAGTCGTTTCTGCCATGCTCCTTAAGGAATCGGATGAAATCGCGCAGATCGGTCAGGTATGCCGACACTGAATTCCCGGAAAGGCCTTTTTCAATAGTCATGAAGCCGGAGAAATGTTCGAGTACGGATTCCATATGCTGATATTGTTTTTGTGCGGTTGGACCCACTTGGGTTTTACTTAATATTAACTGGGCTTATATTACACCCGAAGTGAGTTTACGCAAAAACAATATGCCAGGGTATCCAGTTATTCTGGAGAAAAGATCAGCATGGAAATTGCATATAAAGCCACGATCAGGGGCCGCGTGACCGGAGTCGGATACAGATATTCCGCGATTGACAAGGCCGGGGAATTCAGTACCATAAAGGGGTACGTCAGTAATGTGGACTATCATGAGGTGGAGGTCTGGGTGCAGGGCGAGAGGAAGGAAGTGGACATGATGCTTGAATGGCTGAAGGTCGGACCGTGCATGGCAAGGGTCGACCACTTCAATTTCGTGGAGGAGAAAATCGATCCGACGATGACTGATTTTGAAATAAGATGAATCACCAGGCAAACATAGGGAGCTGAACAATATGGAAGCGGTAAAGGCGATTGCCCTGTCAGTGATCCTTGCTATAAGCGGATGGTTTAATGACGGGCTCAAGGATCTCGAGGCGAAAAAATATGACGAGGCCATAGCCGGATTCACCAAGGTCTATGAAAAGGATGTTCCCGGCAATGCATTCAGGGAGCTTGCGCTATTTTTCAGGGGCCAGGCTTATTTTGAGAAAGGTGACAAGGAAAAGGCCTGTGCGGACATGCTCGCGCTGATAAGGATGCAGCCCGCGAAAGAGCTTGCACAGGAGGGCAAGGCGCTATACCTGAAATGGGGCGGAGCTCCTGAGAAGCTCCTTCCGGCGGTGTCGCCGAAGGCGGTCTGGGCGAACTTCCTTGAAGCGGCGAGAAAGGGCGATCAGAAGCTGGTGCTCAAAATGTCTTCGGGGATGTTCAGGGAACTCATAAGGAAAGAGGCCGGCAATGATCCCGAGCAGCTTAAGGCCTTGCCTGAAGAACTGACATTTGTACCCGTCGAGGAGAAGATCGGGGAGAAGGAAGAGGAGGGGAAGGCGGAACTGCTGTTCCAGGTGCCGGACACGGAAGTCAAGTTCAAGATGTTCCTTGTGCAGGATGTCAAAAGCAATGTCTGGCTTATAGATTCGCTGGACGAGAGAGTCGTTGACGGGGAGATTGACATAAGCGTAAAGGGCGCGTCGCAGAGCAATCTTGCCAGACTGAAACTGATAGGGCAGGCGCTCAAGATTTATGCCGCGGACTACAGCGATCTTTTTCCCGCAACTCTTGATGTCCTGAAGGAAGGCGGCTATCTGGAAAACGAGAATGCTGTATTCTGGAAGAATCCTGAGGACAATGAACAAGTCCCTTTCGTATACTGTCCGGGACTTAAGCAGACAGATGACGTTGACAAGATAATCGTCGCATCGCCACTGGCGGTGGATGGATGGCGAGATGTTCTTTTCGTTGATGAGCATGCCGAGAAGATGGATGAGGACAAGTTCAAGGAGGCTGTCGCAAAACAGGGCTGGAAGTTCAAGGGGCTGGTAAAGAAGGAGGATATATCTGAGGAGAAGCAGAACGAGCTTCGCGACACCGTCAGGAAACTCGCCGACACCGACAGCAATGTCAGGATCGCCGCGAAGAAGAAACTTCTGGAGATGGGGCTTGACGCATTTCCTATCCTTAACGAATTCATCAATGATCCCGATCCGGAGATCAGGATTGAGGTGAAGAACATCCTCAAGGGCAAGCAACCCAATGAATGATGAGGTCGTAAGCAAGTTGAAATTCAAATGTGTACGCTGCGGCGACTGCTGCAAGTGGCATGGATACGTGAAAGTATCAGAGAGCGAGGCGGAGGCGATAGCGCAATTCATAGGTATGGATACTGCGGATTTCTATGAGAACATGCTTATGCCGGGCGATGAGGGGGAAAGTGTTTCCCTGACAGAAAATGATGATGGCAGCTGCCCTTTCTATTCGGACTCGCCGCAGGGATGCAGGATATATGAAGTCCGTCCGTCGCAATGCATGAGCTACCCTTTGGAATGGCGGAATCCGGACAAGAGATGCCCGGGATTGGAAAACGTAAACGAACCAGGACAGACGAATGGATGAACGGAAGGTATTTATTCTGACTCCTGAATTCTGACTTCTTTTGCAATGACCTTATATAAAATGAAAGACTTTGGAAATGTTAAATGACTGCATATTCTCCCCTGACCGCAGGTACAGATATGTCCTTAAGCACCGCTGGGACGAACTTATGCCTGAGAATGCCTGCATGTGGATAGGGCTGAACCCTTCCACTGCCGATGAACAGCAGCTCGATCCCACGCTCAGGCGGATCAGGGGTTTCTGCATCGTGAACGATTTCAACTGTTTCTATATGCTGAACATTTTTGCGTTCAGGGCTACTGATCCCAAGGTGATGAAACAGGAATCCGATCCCACTGGACCCGAGAACGACAGGTGGCTCAGGGAGATTTCAGACAAGTGCTCGATTGTCGTCGCATGCTGGGGTACTCACGGCAAACATGTCGGCAGGGGCGAAGAGGTGATCCGGCTGTTTTCAAAGCACAGGAAAAAGCTCCACTGCCTCGACAGGACCAAGGACGGCCATCCCATGCATCCGCTGTATATGCCGGGTGATGCCAAGTTGAAAGTCCTTTGAGATTGAATGCTGACTCCCACTTGACTTGCATCACGTGTCGTCACTCTTTCTGCGTCGCAGGTGTAGGTTCGAGATCGCCGTCAGGGATGACTTCCCCTTCTGGAATTACTTCACGCCCTTTCCATTTCCCGCTCCTGAACCGGAGCCAGAATGTTATGCCGAACAATGGGAAGATCAGTACGAACAATATCCATGCGGTAACGGGTGGCAGCACCAGGTAATGCGTCAGGAACCATGTGTACGAGGCGCCGCTCCAATGCAGGATCGCCGATGCGAACATCGCCCAGGTCGTGTCGCCCGCACCTCGTATCGCTCCGGAAAATACTATGAACATCCCGTCGGAAATCGGATATGCCGACATCATCATTATCATCGGGACCGCCATAGCGGCTATTTCGTTCCAGTCGGGAGGCAATACCGCAGGTTCGAAGACTTTGACAAGATATGACGGCACCGTCAGGAAAAGCATAAGCATGCAGCCCGAGTAGATCAGGTTCAGCTTCAGTCCCGACCAGGTTGCGCGAATCGCGTGCGCCTCGTCCTTGCGCCCGAGATTCTGTCCGACAAGCGTTGTCACCGCTATCTGCAGCCCGAGCATCGGCAGGAACGCTATCATGTCCCAGTTGAAGACGATTGTCACAGCCGAAGCCACTGTCTTGCCGTATCCGTGGAACATCGTCACCATGGTCGTGAATGCCATAAGGTTTATCATTAGCTCCACCCCTGAAGGGAATCCGAACCTGATCAGCTTCTTCATCAGAGGCCATTCGAATATGAATGACTCCACGATGCTGAAGTTCCTGCGGTTTTCGGCGCTGAAATAGTAGATTGAGAG
>JANYBI010000197.1 GCA_025360875.1 Lentisphaerota bacterium | reverse complement strand
ATCAATGCCACCAAGGATATTGTAAAGGAAATCTCTGTATATCTACGGGAACGTGCAATAAATCTTGAAATACCGGCCTATCTCCTGTCAAAGGTCATCGTACTCGCAGTTATAAATCTCTTCCAGTGCGTTGTCCTGCTGTTAATAGTGTATCCTTCAGTTCAGTTCGAAATGGATTTCACGAAAACATTAATGACATTGTTTGCCACATCCCTTGGGGGTATGGGGATGGGGCTTTGCATATCTTCCCTAGTTGACAACAATGACAAGGCTATTTCTCTTGCGATCCTCGCAGTAATTCCGCAGATAATCCTAGCCGGGGCGATAATCGCACTGCCCGGAGCCATAAAATCGCTTGCTGCCGGCACGATAATCCTTTTCTGGGAGAATGATGCCATGCTGCTTGTACTTGACAGCAGTATGCGCACTGTGCTGAATGTCAAGGACGGAAATTGGACTGTTGACATTTTGGTCATATTGGGTTTTAGTATGGTTTTCATAATATTATCCGGTCTAATCTTACGACAGAAGGATGTTAACCGGTGAACAAAACTACCCTTTCCATAGTACTTCTTATCCTAGGCTTTGTCGTCCTTGCGTCATTCATCCATTATAAAATAGAACGCTCGCAGGAAAAAAACGTTCAGGATGCCAGGCAAATCATAAAGGAGGACATTCCTGAGGCAGTCCGGAAAACGACGGACAAGATGCCAGAGATAGTTCGGGAGACAGGCGATGCCGTGAAAAAGATAACTTCCCATCAAACTGCTCCATCACCCGGAAATCCAGTGAAAGAAGCCTCTGTCAATGAGGCACCTGTAGAAAAACAGACCCCACTTCAAGGCGACAGCGCCGCTTCTCCGCCCAAAGACGATTCTACTTTCAAGTCCCCAGTCGGAGCGATTTTCGAAATAGGAACGGCTGTTATAAGAGAGACTGACAAAGCCGCACAGGAATTTCTGCTTCCTGTGACTTCAGATGAGGAAAAACAGATAGGAGCCGAAATAAACAGGACGATTCTTGTAAAGACACCAGAATGGAAAGACGTAGCGCTTGCGAATAAGGCCTCCACAGTCTTCATAAAACTGCTCCCCATGTCCAGCAGAAAGGACATCTCCTACAAGATGGTTGTACTCGATGACAGGAAGGTAATAAATGCCTATGCCGCACCAGGGGGATATGTATACGTGACAAGGGCTTTGCTTGAACGTTTCAATTCCGAGGCGGCTATCGCGATGTGCCTCGGGCACGAGATCGGCCACCAGGAGTTGCACCATACCACTGATCGCCTTAGGGCAATGATGGCGGCACGGAAGATCGTTGGTTCTGATATCGCGATGATGGCCCAGCTTGGCTACCAGATGCTCACAAACTGCTATACAAAAGAACAGGAGTTCGCGGCGGATGAATTTGGTTTCCGGATATCCTTGAAAATAGGAATATCAAGAGAGCAGATGCTCTCATTCCTTGATGGACTTAGCTCTCTCGAAAAGGAGATGAGAAAGAAATCTGGAACAGACCAGCCAGCCGACATGCCACCTGTCTTGCAGGATATGGAATACTTCCTGCAAAGCCATCCCTATACCGCTGAACGGCTGGAACGGCTGAAAAATTATCAACTATGAAGAACTAGACCAAGGAAAACTTTGATGTATCATTGTTCTAAATGCGGCAGAGATATAGAAGCTCCGAAGGATATCACCGTGCGTTCGGCGTGCTGCCAGTGCGGCAACATTGTCTCTTTCTCTGATGCCGTTACTATGGTTCCGCAATCTGCGCACCACCAAGCTCATATCAAGGAAACTATCATCCCCGGCTACCGGATAGTCAAAAAAATAGGCGAAGGTGGCATGGGCCGCGTGTTTGAGGCTGTCCAAGAATCCCTTGGGCGCAAGGTCGCGATAAAGGTTCTTCCCGGAAACCTTGCCAATGACCCTCAGTTTGTGAAACGTTTCGACCGGGAGGCTGGCACATTGTCCCAGTTGCGGCATCCGAATATCGTCGGAATAATAGACAAGGGATCCGTAAACGGCACATACTATTTTATAATGGAATACATTGCCGACAAAGACGGCAATAATGTCACACTTTACGATCTCA
>JANYBI010000375.1 GCA_025360875.1 Lentisphaerota bacterium | reverse complement strand
CCGGACGGCGAAGGCGTCTGGCATGATGGACCGGCAGGCCTGGCGCACCGCCGGCTTTCAATCATTGATCTCTCAGCTGGCAAACAGCCGATGACCAACGAGGACGGGACTGTCTGGATCACGTATAACGGTGAGATATACAACCACGCCGAACTCCGGAGGAACCTCGAGAACAAGGGGCATAAGTTCAGGACGCACTGTGACACGGAAGTCATTGTGCATATGTATGAGGAGTATGGCAGGGACTGCGTGACATTCCTGAACGGCATGTTCGCGTTCGGGATATATGATTCCAGGAACAAGACATTGTTCCTGGCCCGTGACAGGATGGGGCAGAAACCGCTTGTGTATTTCAGCGATCAGAAGCGTTTCGTGTTTGCAAGCGAACTGCAGTCTCTAGCCAGACATCCCCAGATGCCACGGGAAATCAACCTGCAGGCGCTGCATGACTATTTCTCCCTCCAGTATATTCCGCATCCTGACACGATCTACGGCAAAGTGAAAAAGCTTCCGCCAGCGCACACGCTCGAAGTCAATCTCGAGTTTGGAAGGACTAGGCTCAACAGATATTGGAAATGCAGGTTCGACAAGAAGAGCGACATGACTTATGAGGAGGCTAAAAATCTTCTTCGTCAGCGCATGGAGGATGCCGTCCGGATCAGGCTCATGTCCGATGTCCCCCTAGGCGCATTCCTTTCAGGAGGCATCGATTCCACGATCATCGTGGGATTGATGGCCAAGATTTCGGAATCGCCTGTCAAGACGTTCACCATCGGCTTCGATGACAAGCGCTACGATGAAAGGAAATACGCCTCTGCCGCCGCCGCTAAGTTCAAGACTGAGCATAGCGAAAAGATCGTGAATCCCGCTGATTTCTCCCTTGTCGAAAAACTTGTCAGGCATTATGGGGAGCCTTATTGTGACGCTTCGATGCTTCCGACATATCTGCTGAGCGCGTTTACCAGGGAGAAAGTGACTGTCGCCCTGAGCGGAGACGGAGCTGACGAACTCTTCGCGGGCTATTACAGGTATCTCGTGATGAAATATGCCCGTTTCGCGGATTTCATCCCGCTTGCGGTCAGGAAGTCCATGTTCAGTGTCCTTTCAGGAATACTTCCCCCGAAGACGGAGGAACGTGCGATGGTCGGACATGTCCACAGGATTCTTTCTGCCGCGTCTTCTTCCAATGAGAGCAGATATCTGGACATAATCAGCAGGTTCAGCGAGGATCTGAAGAAAGATCTTTATGGAACCAGATTCGAAGATTTTTCTGCGCGTGAGACCCAGGAGCATATCCAGGCCCTTTATCTTAATTCAAGCGCGTCTGATCCGATAGAGAAGCTCATGGATACCGACATCAACAGCTATCTGCCTGGTGACATCCTGACCAAGGTCGATATCGCCTCAATGTCCTGTTCACTGGAGCTCAGGAGCCCTTTCATGGATTACAGGATATCGGAGCTTGCAGCATCAATGCCTCTCATATATAAGCAGGACGGGACGGAGAGGAAGCATATTCTCCGCGAGGCTTTCTCAGATCTCATTCCTCCGGAACTGCTCAAGCGGAGGAAACTCGGGTTCGGCGTTCCTCTCGCCTTATGGTTCAGGAATGAATGGTCAGGTATACTCAAAGAAAAGCTTCTCGAGGGAAAATCTGTAAAAAATAATTTCTTCAAGAAGGATGTTCTTGAAAAAATTATAAATAAGCATCAGAATTCGAAGGCCGACTACAGTTATCCGCTATGGGCGATGCTGGTGTTCGAGCTCTGGCTGGAAAACCAGACTGGGAATTAGGAGGCCAAGGAATTATTTAGACAGGATTACAGGATTTTTTATGATTAATTAGTACAATCCTGCCAATCCAGTTATCCTGTCAAAATTCTTGAAAGGAAGAATATGAAAATCGGAGTATGTGCAGATCCGAATGCAGGGGAAATCCTCAGGGATGCCGGTTTTGATTTCATTGAAATGAGCGTCGGAGGAGCTCTCAGGCCCGACAAGCCATATTCGGATTTTGTAACTGAGCTCGACAGGATACAGAAAAGTCCGCTTCCCTGCCTGGCAGTGAATTGCCTGATGCCGGGCCATATGAAGATAACCGGCCCGGAAGTCAGCATGCAGAGCATAAAATCGCATTTGAATACAGTATGCGAAAGGGCTGATGTCGCAGGGATAAGGAAGATCGTATTCGGTTCCGGTGGAGCGCGCAGATGTCCTGACGCTTTTGACAGGGATAAGGCGTTTGACCAGCTTGTCGAGTTTGGAAAGATTCTCGGTGAGACGGCGGCCAGGCACAATGTCGTCATAGCCGTCGAACCGTTGAACAGCAACGAATGCAACATGCTTAATTCCATCAGGAAAACCCTTGATTACGTCAGGAAGGTCAATATGCCGAGTTTTCTTCTGCATGCTGACTCCTTCCATTGGGGGATGGAGGATGCGGCGTGCAAGGATTTCAGTGAGGCCGGTTCAGCTATCTGTCATGCGCATATTGCAACGTACAGGTCGCGGCTGGCTCCGGGATTTGAGGAGGCTGACTTTTCTGAATTCTTCGGGCTGCTGAAAAAATGCGGGTATGAAGACACTATTTCCATCGAGGGGAAATGGGTTCCGTACGATGGAACTTTTTCTATCGATACGAATATGCAATCGGTTAAGGAGCATCCGGAACATCTAAAGAAGGCGATTGATACAATAAGGAAATATTTGTGATTTTTGGAGCGCCGGCATCTTGCCGGCTATTATTTACTGCCGGCGGGACGCCAGCGCTCCTTTAAATGTAATTAATAAAATTTAGGATTCCACATGAAGGTTTATCTAGGTAAGAAAAGCTTTGAATCCAAGAGAGTCTTCTGCATCGGCAGGAATTACGCGGACCACATAAAGGAACTGAGCGATCAGGTTCCAGAGAAGCCCGTGATATTCATGAAGCCGGAGACATCCCTTGTCCCGGAAGGCGTTGATGTGAATTTTCCGACACACGGGAAGGAATTCCATTATGAGACGGAACTTGTCCTTCTCATCGGCAAGGAAGGGAAACCTGTAAATGTCAATAAGGCATTGGACTATGTTGCCGGCATATCTCTTGGTTTCGATCTGACGATGAGAGATGTCCAGAGGTATCTGCTACCCAAGGGATTGCCGTGGGAATTGTGTAAGGCCTTCGACCAGAGCGCGCCGATAGGGAAGTTTGTGGAAAAGGAAAAGATAAAGGATTTGAACAGCATTGAATTCTTCGGAAAAGTTAACGGCAAGGTTGTTCAGCACGGCAATTCGAAGCAGATGATGAACAGTTTTGAGACGCTCGTGTTCGAGATTTCCCAGGCATGGAAACTCCTTCCCGGCGACCTTATCTATACTGGAACCCCGTCCGGCATAGGTCCCGTCAGCCGTGGCGACACCATCACCGCCGAATCAGATGAGATAGGCTCCTTCTCATGGAAGATTAGATAAAGCAATTTCAAAATTGCCTCATTCGAGCTGATTTCAAAGTTGGAGTGCGCTGCTTTAGCCCGAAGTTCCTAGGAAAAGTCAGACCCTAAATGCCAACTTACGCATTGATTTTATCTATGATAAAATATTTATAGATCCTTTTATTTAG
>JANYBI010000195.1 GCA_025360875.1 Lentisphaerota bacterium | reverse complement strand
CCAAAACGGGCCCGGTCTATTGTGCAGTTGCCCCCGATCTCGACATCATCGTCGATCTGCACGATCCCAACTTGCGGGATCTTCTGGATTCCCATGGGGCCGGCTTCAAAACCGAATCCGTCGCTTCCAATCACTGTGCCGGAATGTATTATGACCCGGTTTCCGACGATGCAGCGTTCCCTGATCGACACATTCGGATATATCAGGCATTTTGACCCTATCCTGGTATAATGTCCGACATAGGTTCCCGCGCAGATCACCGAGCCGTCTCCGATTTCCGCCTCCTCGTCGATCACGGCGCAGGGACCGATATGTACATCCTTGCCGATTTTTGCGGATTTCGCAACTGAAGCCCTGGGATCAATCGTAGGAGGGAATTTGATCGGCGGCGGGGCGAAAAAGTCGATCGCCTTAGAAAATGAGCTGTTTGCGTTCTTGCACAGTATGAACGCCTGTCCGTCTTTCGGCTTGTCCCCGAAGTCCTCTCCGGCTATGACCACCGCGGCGTTTGACTTCTGTACCTGGGCCGCATATTTCTTGTTGGCCAGGAAGGAGATGTCCCCGGCCCCGGCGTTCTTCAATGATGCCACAGCTTTAAGCACCAGGTTCTCATCGCCGACAATTCTTCCTTCTGCGAGTTTCGCAAGTTCCTTTACACTTATCTCTTTGCCCATTTTATTATTTCTCCAGATATTTTAATTATTTTTAGTCATCAGTCCTCGATCGTCCTCCATCTGCCTGCCGCGGCGAAGCTTCTTGGCGGAGACAGGTCGTCTACTTCTTTACCGCCGGTTCAGCAGTATCCTTCTTCTCTTCTTTTTTCTTTTCCTCGGTTTTCTTTTCTTCGCCTTTCTTGTCCTCGACGGATTTGTTTATTTCCTTGAGGATTATCTCTGTGATGTCCATTTCGGGAAGCTTGTATATGATGGAAGGAATGTTGTTGAGGGTCTTGCCGGATGAGTCGAAGACTATTGATATTCCCAGGGGCTGGCAGTATTTCCTGATCGTCTCCGAGATTTCCTTCAGAATATTGTTTCTCTTCTCCTCATAGATATCCTTGAGCTGGTTCTGCTTTTCCGCGTTGTACTGTTTAAGTTCAGCTTCCTTTTCTTTCAGCTGGCGATACTTGTCCTGGGCGGCGACCCGCTTGTTTTCGCGTTCAGCCTCGCTTAGGGCGATGTTCTGCGCGGCGTCGCGGAGCTCCTTGAACTCGTCCTGTAGCTTCACGAGCGAATCGTTCAGCTTGTCGGAATAGTCCTTGAAGATCTCCGCCTGCTTCTTGATATCGGCATCAGCTATCTTTGTCTTGTAGTAGCTCTGGAACAGCTTCTCCATGTCGACCACGGCCAGCTTCTGGTCGGCGCAGAATCCGCTTATAGCGGTGAAAAGCGAAAATATAATTGAAAGGACGGTCAGTTTTCTCATGTTTGTCTCCTTAATGGTTATCAGGAATTCAGAAGTTGGAATCCGGAATCCAGAATAAATTCTAACTCAATCTCAAATTCATCCTGGCCCCTGAATCCAGACTTCTGACTTCTTTTGCAATTGCTCAGCCAGATAAAATAGTGTGTCTGCGGGACTTTTCACGCGCCGGAGATGATTTTTTCCTGCTGTGGTTGAATATACACAGGGACAAGGACGTATCAGAAAATCGTTATGACAGCCTCAAATAATTCCTTACTTCCATTTTTCCGTGAAAGACACTGAGAACATCAATTTCATTGTCCTTTTCACGGTAGAGATATGCAATCCTGTAGTGGCCATGCAGAATTATCCTTATATTTTTTATGGAAGGATGCTGATATTTGTAGCCTGTTTCAGGAAAGTTCTGCAGAATTTGAACCTTATCATAAATGCCATTTACTGTATTGATGGCGGCAGTAGGATTGTCGGAGGCGATATAACGAAAGATGTAATTGAGCCAATACCTGGATTCTTCAGTCCAATTTACTTTGACCATGACTCAATTTCTCTTTTCATGTTTTTGTTGCTGATGATTTTTTTGTTCTTGGAATCTTCAAGCCCCTTGTCAATCATTTCGGCAAAAGCCAGCTCGCGAAGAATCTCGTCGAACGAACTGTCGTCCGGCTGTTCCTCAATGATCTTAATCATGTTTTCCTTGATAAGCGCAGGCATAAAACCCCTCTTTGATTTCAGTATCTAAATATAAATCGCACAAGTATGGAAATCAAGTCTCTCTGCGGATAGTTTGGCGCACCCTTACGCCGATACCGATCTCGACCATTTTGCTGATGTCAGCAAAATGGTCTTCAATGCGGTGTCCGCTGTTGAAGCAAGCCAGTTTCGCCTTCTCGATCACAGCCTCGAAATTGCGGTAGCGGATTTATCCCATAGCTTTCTCGTAGTAGGCGAGTTTACACTTCGTCATTCGATATTCGATGTTCGATTGTTCGTAATTCAGTATTTAAAGGTCCTACGTTTCTTCTTCCTTTTTCATACCGAACTGCATGTCGTGGAGCTTCATGTATTGGCCACCCTTGGACATGAGCTCGTCATGGGTGCCGTGCTCGATGATCCTGCCTTGCGAGAGGACAATGATCTTGTCGGCATGCTTGATGGTGCTGAGACGGTGCGCAATCGCGAATACAGTCCTCTTCTCCATGAGGTTGTTCAGGGCCTCCTGGACAAGGCGTTCGGTCACGGTGTCAAGAGCGCTTGTCGCCTCATCAAGTATGAGGATAGGAGGATTCTTGAGTATTGCCCTGGCGATCGAGATCCTCTGTTTTTCGCCTCCGCTCAGCTTGGAACCCTTCTCGCCGACGACCGTGTCGAACCCTTCGGTATGGCGCCCGTCCATGATGAACGAATATGCGTTCGCCTGCTTTGAGGCCTCGATTATCTGCTCCTTGGTGGCATTCTTGTAGCCATAGGCGATGTTGTTGGCTATGGTGTCATTGAAGAGTATAGTTGTCTGCGAGACTATTCCGATATGTTCCCTCAGCGATGAGATCTTCAGGTCGCGGACGTCCTGCCCGTCGATTGTCACACTTCCGGAATCCACGTCGTAGAAACGGGCTATGAGGTTCGCTATCGTGGTCTTGCCGGAACCGGTCTCGCCGACGACGGCGATGACGCTTCCCTTCGGTATGGTCAGGTCGAGTTCATGCAATATCCTTTTGTCCTCATACGAGAAGTTGACCTTGTTGAAACTGATCTCGCTCTTGAATTCCTTCAGGTTGACGGCGTCGGGTTTCTCCGTGACCTCGGTATGCGTGTCGATCAGGTCGAAATACCTGTCGGCCGCCGCCATGCTGCGCTGGATATAGGTGTTGATCTTGGAAATGTTCTTCATGGGCTGGTAAGCGAAGATGACAGGCGTGATGAGCTGTGCGATGTCGCTGAGCAGGACTCCCTTGGAATAACAGTAGAGGAGGAAGACCACCACGCAGACTACAGATACGAATTCCATCAGGGGAGTAATCATGAGTTCGGCTCTCAGTGCCTTGATGACCGACCTGAAATAGGCCTTGTTGGAGTTTTTGAATTTCGCGATCTCCGACGCCTCCATGTTGTATGACTTCACGATCAGGATTCCGGTGAACACCTCGTGCATCCTAGTGAAGACCTCTGCGATGTTCGCAAAAGCCCTGCGATAGATCACCCTTATCTTCTTCCCGAGGATGATTATCGGCAGCACGGACACGGGCAGCCCTATGAAGAGTATCAGCGGAAGGACATAGTTCTCGTTCTTGATGCTGGTATACACTATGAAGCTTATGCATGCCAGAAGCTCGATCGGGCATCGCGTCGCATCTTCAATCGTGAACGATATGGATGATTCGATCGCGCCGGTGTCGTTGGTGGAACGGCTGATGAGCTGCCCGACATCTGTCTTGCCGTAGAACTTCATCGACTGGTTCACAAGTTTTTCAAATAC
>JANYBI010000328.1 GCA_025360875.1 Lentisphaerota bacterium | reverse complement strand
GAATGTCCAATATCCAAGGGAATTATCTTTTAGCAGGAATTCAGGAGCCAGGAGCCAGAATTCAGAATAAAAGACAGAATCAATTTTCTCCGATCATTGAATGGGTTTATCTTTCTTCCCTTCATCGGTTGGATATTCCGTGTTGGATATTGGATATTAAAAGTCTGAGACCCTGGAGAAACCTCCTATGCAAACATGCCGTGCGCTCGCAAGGGAACATCAAAGATCGGTTGCGGCATTGCCGTCACCGTGATATATTCATTCCCTAAACAGTTCACTAATCCATATCGGGAGAATAAAATGAGATTGACAGCCCTCTTGCTACTTGCGATCTTCGCATCCGGATGCGCTTCACAGAAGATCGACGACATAGCGAAGACGATCAACAGGAAAGAGATCAAGGTCGGGGTGGAACCTAACTTCAAGCCTCTTATTTTCAAGGAAGGCAGAAGCCTACTGGGCATAGAACCTGAACTCGCCTTGAGGGCCGGTAAATTTGCAGGCGCGAAAATCATCTTCTATGAGTGCCCGTGGAATGACCTGATTCCCGCGCTGGAGTCCGGAAAGATCGATGTCATCATGTCGGGAATGACGATTACACCGGAACGCGCCAAGAGAGTTGATTTCACAACACCCTATATCAGGGCCGGCCAGATGGCGCTCATGAGAACCGCCGAAATGGCACAATTATCCTCAATTGAAAAAATCAAGGCCACAGACAGGAAAGTCGGATATATCCAGGGAACGACCGGAGATATTTTTGTCTCTGCAAAATGCCCCAAGGCCATAAAGGTCCCCTTCAAGCAGACGTCCGACGGCATCAAATCCCTGACTGACAAAAAAATCGACATCTTCATAATCGACGCCCCTGTTGTCTGGGAGATGTCCAACCCTGATCTCACACCGATCCTTGAGCCCCTGACGGAGGAATACCTGGGATGGGCGGTGAGAAAGAATGACAAGGCGCTCCTTGAAGGGTTGAACAAGTGCCTGGAGCAGATGAAAAAGGATGGAACTCTCGACTTAATCAAGAAAAAATGGATTACACAGCTTCTGATGAACTGATATTATTCGAATTCCTTGTCCTGGATATCCATGTTCAGCCTGTAGTCGACAACAGTCAGGAGTTCCTTCTTCCCATCGTTGTTGATGTCCATTTCGGTTTCAGTTGCGATCATTACACCTTTGACGAGGGCATACCTCTTGATTTCCGCAACATACGGCTTGCCTTCTTTGAGCGTGACAACTTTCCTTGTCAGGAAGTCAGTCTTGTTGACATACTTTGCGATAGGTTCAAGCTCCTTCGTCTTGGGATAGCAGATGAGGACATAGCAAGGTGAATCATAGACCTTCGCCTCTCCTGCAAATTCAACCTTGTCGAAAAAGTCCAGCATGGTCCCCTTGGCGGAACTCATGTCGTCAAGAAGTTTCAGGCGGTCAAGCTCCTTGCCCTTGATTTCAGTTTTCTCGCCATTCTCGGACACGCTCCAGCATTTTATCCCGTTGCAGGTGATCTTCTGGAGGACCTTGTTGTCCATCGACATCACAGTCCTAAACTTGTCAGGAGACTTGAAGAGGACCTCATAGCTGACAATCTTGCCGCTTAATTTTATTTCCTGCCTCATATAATATGATTTGCTGTCCCTGTAGGTCCCGTTCGGGTCGACGGCGGTAACCATTTTTGCGGCAAGGTCCTCAATCTTGATGTCAGGAACGTAGGTGTTGTCAATTTCGGGCATTACCCCTTTGCAGCCGGCGGTAAGGATAATTGCGAACATCGCAAGGAAAATTCTATTCATATGTGAAATCCCCTTTTTTGCATCATTAAGGAAACCTCTAAGAATACACCATAAGATGTCAACCCGCAACCCTTGAGATCAAGGCATCCTTTAATTTAACGGTAAAGCCCATCTCGGTTAGCTATGTGGAAATCGTAAGCTGGTTATGGATTGGCGGCTAGTGGTAAAATTCCAAGCTCCAAACAAATGGGAAAAGAAGAAACTATCAGACAAACGCCAGTGAACATGGGAAATTCATGGATTTAAGTAATCTTGTTTGGATTTTGAAGATTGAAAATTGTTTGTATTTTG
>JANYBI010000287.1 GCA_025360875.1 Lentisphaerota bacterium | reverse complement strand
CTGCGATCGAGGAGATTGCCAAGGCCTATGAGAAGGAAACCGGAGAGAAGGTCGAGGTGAACTCCGCGGATTCCGGCGAACTTCTCGCACACATCGAACTCCAGAAAAATGGCGACCTCTATGTCTGTCATGATCCATTCCTCGACAAGCTCATGGAGAAGAAACTCGGACTCGACGCCTGGACGGTCGCTGAACTGATTCCCATTATCGCGGTAAAGAAGGGAAATCCGAAAAACATCAAAGGACTCCAGGACCTTGCCAAACCTGATATCCAGCTGGTATTGTCAGACTACGAGGCTTCGACTCTCGGGCATATCCTTCCATTTATCTTCAAGAAGGCCGGAGTTGATTTCGACAAACTCAACAATGACAAGAAAATCGTACAGAACAGGAGCGGATCATATGCGGCAAACTATGTTGTCACCGGCAATGCCGATGCCACGATCGTCTGGAACGCCGTCGCTTTCCTGCGGAACAAAGATCTTGACGTTATCAACATAACTGAAGCTCTTCCGCGTCCCGGTATTGACACCATAACCAGTGCGACCAACAAGACCTACAGGCTTATGCCGGTAAGGGTGACGGTCGCGACGCTCAACTGTTCAAAAAATCCCCAGAAGGCTGCGAAGTTCGCAGAGTTCATCGGTTCAGAAAAGGGTTCTGAAATCCTGAAGCGTTTCGGATTCACCATTGACAAGAGCCATATGGGAAAAGAATATGGGAATGGGATAAAGACCGAAAAGAAGTGATGCTCAAAATGGAAAAAATCCTTTCTCTCCTGATATTCCTGCTAGTTGTTTCAGGCGCATCCGCCGATGAAACCGTCCTTAGGATTTATCTTGCCGCCGGAATGAATCCTGCACTCGACGCTCTCAAGGAGGAGTTCAGAAAGGATACAGGCATAAAGGTCGATGTCGACAGTGCCGGAAGTGGAATCCTGATTACCCGGGCCAGGGAAGACAAGGATGCGGATCTTTTCATGCCCGGCGATGTCTGGTATGTAGACCAGCTGAACGAGAAGAGCGGACTGATAGAGTCAAAGACCACAATAGCATATTTTGTCCCTGTCATAATTTTCCAGAACGGGAATCCGAAGAAAATAAGCGGTCTCAAGGATTTCCTGAGAGATGATGTCGTTTCAGGACTCGGCCGCGAGGAGGCATGCCAGGTCGGAAGGATTTCCACCAAGATTTTCGAGAAGAACGGAATTGACAGGAAAAACATCAAGAATGTAAAGGAATCGCTTACCGTCAACGAGCTTGCGGTCTGGGTTGAGATGAAGAATGTCGACGTTGCAATCGTATGGGACGCGATCGCTGCAAATTTCTCGAAGAAAGTGGAAGTTTTGCAGATTCCAAAGGAGAAGAACGTCATATCGGAAGTCGCTGTCGGCCTGATGAAAACTTCGAAGAACAAGGTGGCAGCGCAGAAATTCATAGACTTCATGAAGAGCGATAAAGGCAAAAAGATCCTCAGGGAAAAGGGATACAGGACGGAAGCGCCATAGAAAAACACTGAATATCCAATAACGAACAAGGAATATCCAATGACGAAGGTAGTTCCAGAAAATAATCTTGTCCGATGATAATTGGAAATTCCTTGCTGGATATTGGACATTCAATTTAGGATTCTAATTTGAACAACAGGGACGACATATATATACCATCTCTGGGCGGAAAGGATTTCCTTTCCGTGCTGACACTTTCCTTCCTGGGCCTGTTTGTCCTTATAATATTCTTCCTGGTCTACTCGAACGTGTCCTATATAATCTCAAAAGGCTTCACGCTGTTGGATTTCATCCGCATATTGAAATCGCCTGAGATACTTTCCGGGATGAAGCTGAGCGCCATAACTTCCCTTATCACGCTGCTTCTAGTCGTGACGATCTCCATTCCCGTCGGATATGCGCTCAGCAGATACAGGTTCCGCGGATATGCCTTCCTGAACATGGTGATCGACGTCCCCCTGGTTCTTCCTCCCGTAGTAGTCGGACTTTCACTGCTGGCGTTTTTCGGAAGCAACATGCTGGGGGAATTCATAAGAGGGATTCTCCAGAGATTCGACATATCATTGAGTTCCGCGATCGGCATCATCATGTGCCAGTTCCTTCTTTCAGTGTCATACTGCATACGTGCCTCGAAGACCGCGTTCGATTCAGTCGACAGGAACCTGGAATATGTCGCACTTACACTTGGCTGTTCGCGGTGGCAGGTGTTCAGGAGGGTCACGATGCCGTTGTCGCTGAATGGAATTGTCGCCGGCTCCGTGATGGCCTGGGCAAGGGCGGTCGGAGTGTTCGGCCCGGTGATGGTCTTTGTCGGCACAAGTTCCAGGGTGCAGATCATGCCGACGGC
>JANYBI010000250.1 GCA_025360875.1 Lentisphaerota bacterium | reverse complement strand
CCCCCTTATGTTTGTATGTGTTTGATAACTTATTTCACAGGGAATTAAATTCAAGCAAGTCAACGTCAATAATTATCCTTGCCCGAGACAGGAAACCTTTCAAACTCAACCACAGAGGACACTGGGAAAAGCTTAATTTTCTTCTCTGCGCCCTCAAGAAAACTAAAGAAATCTTTATTTTTGTATTTTGAGAACACAGAGAAATTTCCTCTGCGAACTCTGCGGTTAAAGTTTCTTTTTGATAAAACTGTGATTATCGCAGTAGGCCGCTGAACTTTGACAGCTTCTGCAATTTAGTATCAGCCGCGCTTTTCAATGACAGAAATTCTGACCTTGAACTCGATTGTCTCGTCAGGCTGGATGATCCTGAGCGATTTGAATTTGTTTTTCTCTGCGGTCTGTCCTTCAACATGGCAGTTTGCAGGTTCGAGTCCGACGACATATTCCCCTTCGCCGGTCATTTTCCATTGGGTGAAGAACGGAAGTTCGTTATTCCTGTAGGCGACCTCGAAATCAAGCCCGAGTTTCGCGTTGGAAAGGGTGCATCTTGCGAATCCGTCTTTGTCGGCAGGGATGTCATGGTAGAAGCACTGCTCCTTGAAATTCTTTACCGGCGCATCAAACTTATGCCATTCCCGGATTCCATTTGCGGCGGTTTCGTCCCTGGGTACGACGCTGTGTTTTTTTGCCTTGATGACGGAGTCTTCCGATAGCATCGGGAACCCGACGTTTATATGGTATAGGAGCATCAGAGGTGAAGGTTTGAAGCCTTCGTTCTTGACAAGATCGGTGATCTCAATAGTGCTTGAGCCCATTGATGTGGAGACTGTTCTTCTCAGGAGGAGATTCTCGCCGAACATTCTGGATTCCCGGACATCGCCCGATATGGACATCAGATATTTGCCGTCAACCCATTCCCGGACGCAGACGATATTTTCTGCCGGGGTGTTTGAAAGGAGTCCATGGAGCGGAAGTTTTTCGGCAGGCTCCGGGGCGCCAGCGCTAACCATGCCGCATCCTGTGACGAGTCCGCCACCGAAGTTCCTGAGCCAGCCCAATGGTGCAGGATCATAAAATGAAGGATGTGAATAGTTGGTCGGAGTTATGAACGCAAGTCCAATCCCCTTATAGCTTGCTTGCTGGATGTCCATTCCGCGATCCGGAACTATGGTGAATGCGAGTCCGCTTCCGGTATATACTTCGGCAATCCGCATTCCGCGGCCTTTGCCGTCGGAAAGGGTAGATTCCCTGATGCCGGCGATCTGGCTGGGCGAACCGGTGAGTTTTTTAAGTCCGATCCGGGATAATTTTGAACAGTCCATTGATACCTCCAATTGAAAAAGCTAAAAAAAAGCCTGCCGGTTAGGGCAGGCTTGAATTCTATAGGAAATTATAGGTTATTATCTGTCCCTGCTGAAATTGCGGCGTCTGTCTCCTCCGCCTCCTCCGCCTCCACCGCCACCAGAGCCTTCAGTCTTTTCACGCGCTTCGTTGACTCTTAGGTTGCGTCCACCCATGTCTTTGCCGTTGGTGCCTTCGATTGCCTTGAGGGCTGCGTCATCATCCATCTCCACGAAACAGAAGCCCCGGGATTTGCCGGTTTCCCTGTCGTTGATGATCTTGACCGAGTTGACTGTTCCGAACTGCTCATACAGCCCGCGGATTTCCCCTTCAGTCGCCGTGAAGGGAAGATTTCCTACATAGAGGACCTTCATCGTTCATTTCTCCATTGACTAATTTACTTTTATATATTGCCAATCTTCAACCGCTTCGGAAGCCGGAACCATTTTTGCTGGCCGGCTGGAAAGCGAGTGAAAACTGAAAATATAACTAAAGAAATTATAATAGGCTTTAATGGCTTTTTTTCAATTACTTTTCTTCAAAAAAAATACATATTCAATATGAATTGGGCCAGGAGGAGTTATTTTATCGGAATTTTTTCTTATGAAATACAAGGTGATTCCAGATGCCGCTCTGCAGACATTTTGTGCTGGGTAACGGAAAGTTCAGATGCGTTATTAGTTTCAGGAAGGATTATAGGAGTCCGCATATAACCACCTATCTTCCCAATCCCGGAAATACCGAGGATACCAGGAACCTCGCGCTGAAGGATCTTGATCTGCCCATCGC
>JANYBI010000239.1 GCA_025360875.1 Lentisphaerota bacterium | reverse complement strand
GCCATAGGTTTTGATGGCGTGGGCGATGACGGCGAGGTCGTCATTAAATTCCTTTTCAAATTGAGTCAAGTCGCCCACGTAATCGACACCTTTGTTGAAGCGTCCGGTGAACTTGGGCGCGATCGTCTGCGCGGGAATCTTCTCATCGGCAATGGCGCCGAGTATGAAGAACAGATCCACCGGGGTCTGCGGGGTGTCGGTCTCGTCCATCGAAACTTCAGTCACGAAACGGTCCACACCTTTCGCGGACTCGATCTTCCTGTAGATCTTCCCGGCTTCCTTCACGGCGAGAAGATATTTCCTGGCGATTCCCTGCAGGGTTTCAGTTTTGACTTGAAAAGCCTCACCCATCCCCGGTATATTCAGGGTTCCAAGATAGGTGGAATATTTCGCGACAAATGCCTTTATGCTTTCGTCGTCGGCTGATTTACCTGTGAAATCGGCAACGTCGAGAGTGAAGAAATCACTGGTATGGATGAAGTTTTCGACATTGTTCAGGTTAATATGGTCGGCATCTACAAAATATGGGGTTCTCCATCCGAGAGTTTTTACTGCGAAGTCGGCTTCCTTCCGGACATCAGGCGGAAATGAGTGGATGATCTGGTGCTCGCGGTTGGACTTGTTCCATACCGGCGCGACGTCAGCACCTTTGGCCTTCGCCTTTATGAAAGCGCCCAGTTGCGCCTTGCCCTGATGCGCAAACCTATCGCCGACACCCATCGAATACTTCGGAAGATTCATATCGCCCCCTGTTTTTATTTCAAAAATTACTCCTATTCCCTACAGCTGGATCCGGAAAGGCCCATTCCTATTGTAAAACATATTACTTTAGCATCAAGACGGTCACCTTTCCTGTGTGCCTTCTCAAAATACTTCATTAAATCTTTGAGCGGAACAAGGCAGGTCTCTAGGTGCTCGCCATCGTCAAACGCCGTTTTCACACCTTTGTTTTCAGGCGCATTCTCATCAATCTCCATCCTAACCAGACGGACTGTTTCGCCAGACATTCCAGGGGAGCTGAACAGCGGGCTCGTCACTCCTGTGACCTTCCCGGAATATCCGGTTTCCTCATACAGTTCCCGCTTTGCGGTCGTGGCAGGTTTTTCGCCCTTGTCTATGAGCCCTGCCGGAAATTCGATCGTGCAGCCGGATGCAGGCGGACGGAACTGCCGGACAAGCACAAGCCGTCCCGAAGGCCTCATTATCGCCAGAACCGCCACCGCACCGCGTCCGCCCACCCTCTTCGAACATTCCCAATCCCGCCTGGTTCCATAATGATCAACATAGCTTATGTTTTCAAGCGAAAGCCATTTCCCGGATGCAAAACTCTTTCTGGACAATATCTTTGCCTTGTTCATACCCTCTCCAAATGAATGAGTTGGGAACCTCTAATGAATAAAAATTAATATATCTTGCATATTTGCGTTTGCATTTTAGGAAGTGCACAATAGGTTAAGAAAAATTTTATAACAGGCTTGCTCTGAATATTTACCTTTTACACTAAAACAATCTGGCTCTTTAACTGCATGCTCTATATTCAGTCTTGATTTATATTTTAATCCGTAACTAGAGTAATCAATTGATGTTTGTCGGCTTAACTGGAAGCATCGGCTGCGGTAAAACCTCTGCACTTGAATGCTTTTCCTCCCTTGGTTGGAAAACTCTCGATGCAGACAGTGTATGCCACGAACTATATGAAGATGACGCAAGCGGAGTGGCGGATGCCATCCGCAGAAGATGGGGGGACTCAATTTTTACCCGTGACGGTGCCGTAGACAGGAAGAAAATCGCGGGCATCGTATTCAAGGACAGGAAAGAACTCCTCTGGCTTAATTCGCTCCTGCACCCGAAAGTCATGGAACGGGCCTTGCGCGAAACGGCAAAACGTGGAAACAGACATCTGGTTTTCGCAGTTCCGTTGCTGTTCGAGGCCGGATGGAAAAAGAAATTCGACTGCACAATCGCCGTCTGGACGGACAGGAAAATCCAGTACGGACGGCTAAAAGGAAGAGGATGGAGCAAGACCGAAATTGAAAGAAGATGCGGCTGTCAGTTTTCCCCGGAGAAAAAGATGGAAATGGCGGATTTCGGGCTAATCAACAATGGCAGTCTCAATTCCCTGTTTGAACAATGCAAGATATTAAATAAGCACATAAGGAAAAAGTATGGAAAAACCTGAAGAAAAAGAAAGAAAGCCCCGGCCAGTTTCACCCGACAGCCATGATGTTGCCGGACGCTCCGAAAAACGCCCCGAATACTACGATCCTCTTGCAGGAGAACAGAGGGAAAGGCATCCGTCGGATTCCGACGGGCGCTACAAGAGACGTCCCTACCAGAAACGCGCCGCCTATGGCTCATCAAGGAATACCACCAACCGCCCCCATCATGCCGGTGATGAGCGCCAGGAGCGGCAAGACCGCCAGGACCAGCAGCCATCGCTGCCACAGGTCCCCCAGGAATCTCCTGTAAGGGTTGATTCTCCGAACATGCCCAGGCCGTCCGCCACGGCAAACCCCATAGTTGAAGAGAAAGAGAAGAACAGCTACGACCAGCCCAGGAACAGCGATATGCATATCAGGGACAAGACGGCGCCAAGCCTGAACATCACTGAACTGCAGGAAAAAGGGATGGAGGAGCTTGCAAAGATGGGTGGGGAACTATGCGTGGAAGGCATAGGCGCACTCGACAAATCAGCCCTGATATTCGAAATACTCAAGGCCAACGCCGAAAAAAACGGACTCATGTATGGCAGCGGATATCTCGAAGTGCTCTCAGACGGCTTCGGATTCCTGCGTTCCCCGAGCTACTGTTATCTCCCCTGCCCTGAAGACATATATCTCAGCCCGTCACAGATTAGACGGTTCTCCCTCAAGACTGGCGACTATGTCGCCGGACAGATCCGCCCCCCCAGGGAGAAGGAACGGTTCTTCGCGATGCTCAAGGTCGAATCAATCAACCATGAGTCTCCGGAGAAGAAGAAATCAATAATCCCGTTTGAAAACCTCATACCGTATTTCCCGACCAAGAGGTTCCTGCTGGAGAATGCTCCCGATGAGAT
>JANYBI010000238.1 GCA_025360875.1 Lentisphaerota bacterium | reverse complement strand
CTGCGATGGCTGAAGCTGCTTCATTTCAACAAAGATTGAGGATGAATCAAGCCCGCCGGAGAGGCATCCGCCCACTGGAACGTCCGATCTCAGCCTGAAGTTGACTGATGCCGAAAAAGCCTTTTGAATGCGGAATATGATCTCATCCTCGGCGTATTCCCTTACTGATATGTTTTCCGCGCTCCAGAACTCCTCGGGATTTACTTCCAGGGTATCCAGATCTATTTCAGCACAGCATCCCGGCGGGAAAGCCATTACGTCCTTAAAAAATGATTCAGGAGGTATTTCATAGCCGGTTACAAGATATGAAAGACAGACGTCTATGTTGGGCTCTTTCCTGAATCCAGGAAGCTCGAAGAATTGCTTTATCTCGGATGAAATGGCAAGCACATCCCCGTTCCTGTGATAATAAAGGGGTTTGACCCCGATACGGTCCCGTGAAATGAATACTTTTCTCCTCTGCCTGTCCAGGAGCGCAAATGACCACATGCCGTTGAACTTCGAGAGGCAATGCCTGCCCCATTTCCTATATGATTCAATGATTACTTCAGTGTCAGTGTGTGACTTGAATGCAACTCCGTCCTTCTCAAGTTCCTGTCTCAGTTCGATATAATTGTAGATTTCACCGTTGAAGACTATGGCGAAATTCCTGTCTGCAGAGAACATCGGCTGTGAACCGGCCGATGAAAGGTCAATGATTGAAAGCCTGCGATGTCCGAGTCCGACAAGAAAATTATTCTGGACACTTTCCGGCAGACCGTCGGAATTTGCGAATTTCGCAAAACCTACGCTGTCAGGTCCCCTGTGCCCTATGCAGTTTGTGAAACGTGCCAGGACGTTTCCATCAAGTGACTGGCGCTTGTCTATTATGCAGGATATTCCGCACATCTTATCTGTTGGCCTCCTCGGAAAGTTTCTTGTAGGCATCCAGGAATTTGGCGGTGTTTTTCCTGAAATCGAATTTCTCCTTTACCAGTTCAAGATTGATCTTGCAGGAGTTTTCCCGCATTTCAACATTTCCCGCAGTTTTAATCATTGTCTCAGCCAAATCATGAATTGAAATTTCCGGCCTTACGAGGGTGCCGTTGTTTCCGTTCTCTATCAGGGCCCTCGATGCCGGCATATCGGTGGCAATAGGATATACGCCACATGCGCAAGCTTCGAGAAGCGAGCTGGAGATCCCTTCGGATTCAATTATGGAAACATATATGTCCGAGCTCCGGAGCATGACGGCAACTTCCTGGGGAGATAGCCTGCCTGGGAAATACACGATTTGTGAAATGCCAAGAGTATTCGCCAGAACCATAAGTCCAGCTCTTTCAGGACCCTCTCCGATTATTTTAAATATTGCATTCGGGAAATTCTTAAGGACTAGCGCGAAAGCTTCAAGGATCCTGTCGATCTTATATTCCGGGAAAAGTGACCTTGTCGATATGAAGACAGGTCCTCCAGCTCCAGGCTTCGAAGCGGAAGGCGTGAAAAGGCCAAGGTCGATTCCGCGATGCATTACCAGGATTTTCTTTTCATCCGCCCCGAGTTCCTTTAACCTAGGCAGCATATTTTCGCCCCAGGCGTGTATGAGATCGGCCTTTCCTATTGCTTTTCTGGCGAAATATTCCAGGACTTTTCTTCTGAGGGGATTTGGTTTTGGAAGATATGTGATCTGCTCGTTCTGGGCTGCGAGGATTAACGGATGAAATCCAGAGCATGAACACAGATATCCGTAGCTTGTGACGCGATATCCGATCAGGATGTCGGGTTTTTCCGAGGAGATGATCTTGCGGAGCTTGCGTGCGCCAAAAATGAAATTCAATCTTGCCGGCAAGAATGGGTTTCCCAGGGCGATTATGCCGTCGGCACTTTTTTCAGCCCTTGCAGAGGCTATTATGACTTCTGCGCCAATCTCCCTGAAAGCTTTTGCCCAGGCAAGCGTATTGGCGCTTTTGTCATCTGCGCAGAGAAGGATTTTCATTTATAAATTTCTGTGAAATTTATTTATTGTAAAATTCCTTGATGCTGTCGGCTACGTACTTGATCTGTTCATCTGACAGTTCCGGATAGATCGGGAGCGCTGCGGTCTCGTCCGCGGCCTTCTCTGATTCCGGGAAGTCGCCCCTCTTGTGACCGAGGGCTTTGAAGCAGGTCTGCTCATGCAGGCTCAGAGGGTAGTAGATCTCCGTTCCGATTCCCTTGTGCGTGAGGAATTTTCTCAGTTCGTCCCTCTTGGGAACCCTGATGACATATTGATTGAAGATGGAAATGTTATGTTTCTCGATAAATGGAGTGACAACCTGCTTAACGTCCTTCAGGAGCGAGTTGTATTTAGCGGCGTTTTTACGGCGGCCTTCCGACCAGGAGTTCAGATATTTGAGTTTCACTATCAGGATTGCGGCATGGATCGTGTCAAGACGGAAATTGCCGCCCACCACCTGATGGAAGTATTTCGGTTTCGAACCGTGTCCGCGCATGATCTCGAGCTTCTCGCCGAGTACCGGATCCTGGGCAGTGATGATTCCTCCATCACCAGCTGTACCGAGATTTTTTGACGGGAAAAAACTGAAGCATCCGACGGTTCCTATGGAACCTGTCTGTCTGCCCTTGTATGTCGAACCTATGCTCTGGCAGGCATCCTCTATTACGAAGAGGTTGTGCTTCCTGGCAATCTCCATGATAGGATCCATATCCGCCATCTGGCCGAACAAATGGACAGGAATGATTGCCTTAGTCTTTTTGGTTATGGCTTTTTCGATCTTGGCGACATCAATATTGTATGTCTTCGGATCGATGTCGACAAAAACCGGTTTCGCGCCTGTCCTCCAGACACAGCCGGCAGTTGCGAAAAAGGTGAACGGGGTTGTGATGACTTCGTCTCCGTGTCCGATATCGAAAGCCATGAGAGCGCAGAGCAGGGCGTCAGTACCGCTTGATACGCCGATAGCCGATTTGCATGTGGTGTATGCTGCAATCTGCTTCTCGAGCTCCTTGACCTGTGGCCCGTTGATGAACTGCTGGGATTCGAAGACGGCCTCGACAGCCTTCATGACTTCGTCTTTTATCGGCCTGAATTGAGCCTTCAAGTCAAGCAATGGTACATTCATGTATAACCTCAAGTTTATAATTATTTAACTACTGAAAATACAAAAATATAATGAAATTCATTAAATTCAATTCAGATATCATTTAGTCCAGTCTTCAAGTTTAACTGATTCAAATCGATTGTAATGCCTAATGTTGCCAGTTACTAACCTGCTGCATTTCTCAAGGCAGGTAGATGCGATGATGATATCAGCGTCAGGAAGCATCTGTCCCCTTATCCTCAGCCTGGCTTTTAATGCCCCGAACGTCTCCATGATTCCGTTGTCACTTTGGATCACGGGTAAAGTTTCAAGGAACGTCTCGATGAGCGCCAAATTATATTTCGGGTCTGCAGAATTGAATGCACCGTAGTAAAGCTCGCCTGCAGTAATGAAGGAAACTCCAATGTCTCCAGAATTTCTTTGCATGTGGGGCAGAACCTTGACGTTTCCCCTCAGCAGTTCAATGCAGATGTCCGTATCTAATAGGATCACAGCTTTATATCTCTTCCAATTGTCCGGGAAGAATAAATGTCGTCAATTATCTCCTTGGAGTTTCGCTTGTCCTTCCACTTGCCGGCAAGCTTCCTCCACGGATCCGTCTTTGTGCCAGCAGTTGCTTCTCCCGAGGATGAATATAGGCTTTTAAGACCGTTTTCGATAATGACGACAAGTTCATTGTTGAGACTCCTGCGCTCTTTTATCGATAGCATCCTGGCTGCCTCAAGAACTTCATCCGGTATGTTTCTGACTGTTATCGATTTCATGCGCGTCTCGTCTCGTGGTTATATAACGTAACTGTTATGGTTATATAATAGTTGGTCAAGGATTATTTTCAAGGGACCGCCCAGATTCCTTTACCGGATCTTCATTCTTTTCCGTTATTGCGATGATCGCACCAAGGGGATTCCCATCTTTTATCTTTCCTTCAGGATTAACGACCATCATCGAAAGATCTCCGTCAAGGAATAATGCATTATCGCAGTTCAACGACTGGAATAGTTTTGAGAATTCATACAGACTTGGGAATTTATTTTGTTTATCGCCAGTTTCTGTTATTGCGAAGATAACTTTGCCGTCCTTATCGATGCCAACCCCATTTCTATGCTTGTGGTTTTTAGAATCAGAATTGAATTTAGGATGAATCTTGCCATTCTGAATTAGCATTGGGCCTGTTTGAAGTGTTATTTTAGATGGATATTGTCTGCCTTGATATGCTTCCTGTAAAATATGATAAAGTCTGAAGGGGATAATACTTTCATGGAATTCCTGCATTTCGGAGGGAAATGCCTGATGTTTCCAGTAATGAGGCAGACTGCTTTCTCAGACAGGGCTATTTCCAGAAAAGGTTCATCATCCGGATCGGGAAGTTTCAATTCAAGAGGAATTCCGGATGATGCCACTCCTGAATTCCTTATCTGATCAAGGAAAACTGCTACAAGTTCATGTGGGAATTTAAATTTAGGCCTGTTAAGCACATCTGTGTATTCGCTTAAGACACGTGCATCGTAGCATAATATTAGATCTCCAGATGCTGCCATCCTTATAATTTCACCAGAAGCACTGAATGGAGATAGCAAACCTGAGACGATTACATTTGTATCAACTACAACCTTCATTTCCTGCGGGCCCGTCTGACTTCGGCTATTTCGGCATCTATGTCAGTGGAAGTTAGCTTGTCCAAGCCAATGCGTGCTGATTTCATCTGCATACTGAGCACTGACTGTGTGGCCCGTACACGACGTATGGAGGAAATGCTTTCTTCGAGATTGGATTCGGCTACTGAAGAAAGGATGGCAACAGGTTTACCATTGTTTGTGACCACCATTTCCATCTCTTCTGGCAATTGCTTCCACACTTTCGCGCAATTGCCCCGGAGTTCTCTGACGGTAAGAAATTTCATAAATCAAGACACCTCAATTGTTACACGATAGTGTACACGATAATGCCTCGATATCAAGATTACATATAAATTCCGTCAGGAATTTATTATTTGAATTCATCATAGGTCTTCCTGCCGACCTTCTTGTCTTCGGGGAGGGGGGCATCCTCATCAAGGTCCAGGCATTTGAGGACACCGGGCTTGATCTCCTTGTATTTGTATCCGCTCTCAGGGCAGATCATGATGCCGTCCTTGTCGGGATTCCTGAGGAGATGTCCGTGCCGGCTCATCCAGCCCTTCTGCTTTGCCGGGACACCCATCATCATGGCATAGTCGGGAACATCCTTTGCAACTACCGCACCGGCGGCGATGAAGGAATATCTTCCTAGGGTGATTCCGCAGACGACCGTGGCGTTTGCTCCGATAGTTGTGCCACGCCTGAAGATGGTTTTCTCATAAAGGGAATGGCGCAGTACCTGGCTCCTCGGGTTCGTCACGTTTGTGAGAACGCATGAAGGTCCGAAGAACACATCGTCCTCGACGATTGCGCCAGTATAGATCGAGACGTTGTTCTGGATCTTGATGTTGTTCCCCATTTTTACACCATCAGCGATACTGACGTTCTGGCCTATCACGCAGTTCTCACCGATGACAGCGCCCTTGTAGATGTGTGAAAAATGCCAGATCTTGGTGCCTTTACCGATAGTGGCGCCTTCGTCGACATAAGCTGTCTCGTGGGCAAAATAAGGAAGATTTTTCATTTTGTCCTTCTTGTCGGGATTGTTCTTGACATGTAATTCTATTGAGGTCTGACAGGCCTTCAGAACCTTGAGGACCCTCAACCCTTCTTTCCCGGACGTCAGGGGCTCCTTTCCAGTTTCGATAGCCTTCAGGAAGGCGCTGCATTCGGCTTTGAGCGGTTCCTCCCAGATGTCTGAAATCTTTACGAATGAAGGTTCGGCTTTCTGGGGGACTGGAATGCTGTTCTTCCATTCGATCGTGTGAGGATAGAAGACCAGTTTTTCGTCAGTAGGCCTTGTGTCCTCGAAAACCAGCATTCCCTTTGAGCCCGTCAAAATCAGCCTCTGTTCCTTGAAGGGATTGAGCCAGCTCACGAAAATATGGGCGCCGATGCCGGAGGGGAATTTCAGGTTTGTCATGGTGATGTCGGCGATATCGGGATTCAGGAAACTGCTTCCGGAGCAGTCTATGTATGAAGGTTGTTCGCCTGTAAGACCAAGTATGAGGGATATGTCATGCGGTGCGAAAGACCACAGGATATTCTCCTCGGTACGTATCTTTCCAAGATTTAGGCGGTTGGAATAGATGTACTGGATCTTTCCCAGCGTGCCCTCGGCGATGATTTTTTTCATCTTGATGACGGCAGGATGATAATGCAGGATGTGTCCTACGAAAAGTATTTTCTTCTGTGATTCCGCAATCCTTATAAGCTCCTCGCCCTCCTCGAGGCTGAGCGCGAGCGGCTTTTCGACGAATACGTTCTTTCCGGCAAGCAGCGCCTGCTTCGCCTGTTCGAAATGCTTTACGGCCGGACTTGCCAGAAATACGCCAGCTATGTCCTTGTCCTGAAGTATGCCTTCGAAATCATCGGTGAGAATGACGTCCTTGTAAAGTTTCTTCATGTTCATCCTGGCCTCCTCGGAGGAGTCGCAGATTGAACGAAGAACACCAAGCTCGGAAAGGGCTCTTGCAAGATTCTTACCCCAATATCCAGCTCCTATCAATGCGGTGTTTTTCATGGTGGAATATTCTCTCTTTACTTTAACTTAAGGGAAATGTTTTCTGGTCTGCAAGGTACCCGACGATGCTGTTGACAGCATCTTCAATAGATATCTCGTCCATTTTCAGGTGAATTTGAGGGGCCTTTGGAGATTCATATGGGTATGAGACTCCGGCAAGATTTTCAATCTCGCCCCTGTCGGCCTTTTCAAAAAGCCCGGTCTTGTCCCTTTTCCTGCAGGATGCTAGAGAGGAATCAGCGAAAATCTCGATGAACCTGTCCTGCCCGATGATCTCGGAAACCTGCTTCCTTATGATCTCGTAAGGTGAAACGAAAGAGCATATGGTTATCAGTCCGTTCCTATTCAGCAGATAGGCAATTTCAGCCACACGCCTGAGATGTTCCGAACAGTCGGCGAAGGAATAATCAAGCTCATTGTCGAGCCTTGTCCGGAGAGATGAGCCTTCGAGCACCATGCAGGTCGCCCCCATGTCGAACAGTCTTTTTTCGAGAGCGACGGATATTTCCTTCTTGCCTGAGGATACCAGGCCGGTCAACCAGAGGGTCGCAGGTTTCTGTCTGAATCTCCTGGCTCTTTCATCTTCTCCTATGAGGCTTGTTGTCTCCTTCCTGGCGCTTGTCTTTTTCTCGGTCAGCGGAAGTATGTTCACTGGAAGCTTTGATTCCGGCTCCCTGTCGAGAATCATTCCTGCGGCCACGGTATTGTTCGAGATCATGTCTATGATGATGAAGCTTCCCGTAGTCCTGTTTCTTGAGTAGGGATCGAAAAAGAGGGGTCTTTTGGAAGTGAATACGACTCTGCCGATCTCATTTATATTCAGGGATGACGAGGATTCCCTGTGGAGGGTGTTGACATTTACCTTGTAGCGTATCTCATCCACTCTTGCCGGAACTGTCTGCGTAGCATGTTTTACAAGATACTGCCTTTCCGGATCTAGCGGAGCCTCCGACATCCAGACAACCATTGCCTCGAAATGCCTCTGGACGTTCGGATGGTTATGGGGGTGTACGAGCATATTTCCCCGGCTGATGTCGACTTCATCCTCAAGTGTGATGGTGACTGACTGCGGGGCGAAAGCGTAATCAAGCTCACCTTCGTATGTCACGATTGACTTGACGTGAGTCTTCCTGTTGGAAGGGAGGACCATCACTTCCTCACCTTTCCTTATTATGCCGGAATAGATCTGTCCTGAAAACCCCCTGAAATCAAGGTGGGGCCTTATCACGTACTGGACCGGGAATCGGAAATCTATGAGGTTCCTGTCGCTGGCGATGTAGACTTCCTCGAGATATTCAAGGAGAGGAACTCCGTTGTGCCATGGCATGTTCTTGCTTTTCTCGACGACGTTGTCGCCATGCAACGCGCTGATAGGTATGAAATGGAGATCCGATATCTGGAGCTTTGCGGCGAATTCTACATATTCTGATTTTATCCTGTCAAAAACCGCCTTGCTGTAATCTACAAGATCCATCTTGTTGACCGCTATCACAAGGTGGGGGATTCTCAGCAGGGAAGAAATGAATGAATGGCGTCTGGACTGGGTAATCACTCCATTTCTCGCGTCTATCAGGATTATTGCGAGATTCGCAGTGGAGGCTCCTGTTGCCATGTTGCGGGTATACTGTTCATGTCCGGGCGTATCGGCTATTATGAACTTCCTTTTGGGTGTTGAGAAGTATCTGTAGGCGACATCTATCGTTATACCCTGTTCCCGTTCCGCCTTCAGGCCGTCGGTGACAAGGGAGAAATCGATGCTTACGTCATTGTTTATCTTTCCGGACAGCTTCTTTACGGAATCAAGCTGGTCCTCATAGATGCCTTTTGAATCGTGGAGCAGCCTTCCGATCAGCGTGGACTTCCCGTCGTCCACGCTTCCGGCCGTAGATAACCTCAGCAGTTCCTTGGTCTGATTACGGTTTAAAAATTCCTCAATGTCCATTTTAAAAATAACCTTCGCGCTTTTTATCTTCCATTGAACCTTCAGCGTCGTGGTCAATGATCCTGGTGGCCCGTTCGGATTTTCTTTCGATCATCATTTCCTGGATTATTTCAAGCACGGTCCTGGCCGCTGATCTGACTGCACCAGTGCACGGATAGCATCCCAGGGTCCTGAATCTGCACATCACCTTCTGCGGTTTGTCCTTCCATCCGCTTGGAACCGGTCCGTCAAGAGGTATCAGCTGTTTGTCTCTGACTATCATTTCCCGTTCTTCGGCGAAATAAAGTGGGACTATCGGAATATTCTCCATATAAATGTACTGCCATACATCCAGCTCAGTCCAGTTGGAGATAGGGAATACCCTTATCGATTCGCCTTTGTTTATCTTGCAGTTGAAAATGTTCCAAAGTTCCGGCCGCTGATTTTTAGGATCCCATTGCCCGAATTTGTCGCGGAATGAGAAAATCCTCTCCTTGGCACGCGACTTCTCCTCGTCGCGCCGCGCTCCTCCGAATGCGGCATCGTATTCACCTTCGCGGATTGAATCGACAAGGGCCTGGGTCTTAAGGAAGGAACAGCATTTCTGTGTTCCGTAGTCGAAGGGATTTATTTTTTCGCCTATGGCTTTTTCATTCCTGTATATGATAAGATTTGCGGTAATGCTTTTTATATACTCGTCCCTGAACCTGTACATGTCCTTGAACTTGTATCCGGTATCAATATGCATCAGGGGGAAGGGTATCTTCCCGGGATGGAACGCCTTCTGTGCAAGGCGGACCATTACCGAGGAGTCTTTCCCGATGGAATAGAGCATCACGGGTTTTTCAAATTCGGCGGCAACCTCCCTTATGATCTGGATGCTTTCAGCCTCAAGCTGCCTGAGATGGGATATTGTATATTTGTCTGGCATCAGATGGTCTGTCAGTCTTTTTTTGTGATGATATTGTTTTCGTGAAAATAGTCGATAATACGGCCAATGCAATTTTCCAGGGACAGTTTTCCCGTATCGAGAACTATTTCCGCATTTTCCGGAGGCTCATACGGAGAACTGATCCCTGTGAAATCCGGGATCTCCCCTTTCCTGGCCTTTTTGTAGAGATTCTTAGGATCTCTTTTTTCGCATACTTCAAGGGAAGTATCAAGATAAATCTCGATGAAAGAGCCTTCCGGCGTCTTTTGCCTTGCTTTCATCCTGTCATTGATGAAAGGCGAAATAAAAGATGTTATCGCAATCAGTCCGGCGTCGGCGAAAAGTGCGGCGACTTCGCTGATCCTGCGGATGTTCTCCTTTCTGTCATTCTCGGAAAAGCCCAGATCGGAATTGAGGCCGTGCCTTATGTTGTCCCCGTCCAGCACGTAACATGGATGCCCTGCAGACATCATATGCTCTTCCAGTTTCCGCGCGATCGTTGTCTTGCCGGAGCCCGATAGTCCGGTGAACCAGACCACGCATCCGCGCTGTCCAAGCAGTATGGCGCGTTTTTCAGGCGATATCTGGCTGGCAGTCCATTTTATATTCTTAGCGTTTGTCATCCTAATCCTTTTTTCAGACATATTTCAAAGCTGAGGCATAATATTTTCAGAAGAGAAAAAATCAAGCATATGTTAAACCTTATTCGGTTAATTGTTTTTTTCCACGGACTCAGGATTTCAGAACAAAACCTTTTCGAAAAGCTGGTAGTATTTTGGCATGATTTTGGCCTGGGTGAAATTATCGAGTCTGAAATTACGGTTGTATTCAGATATCCTTGTTCTCAGCTCCCTGTCTTCAGCCAGAATTGACAACATGCTTGAAACTTCCTTGACATCCCTGAGGCCCGCAACTGTTTCCTTCAAATGCGGGTTGTCATCTCCGAGGATGTCTTTTACGCCACCTACATTCATCGAAAGTATTGCACATCCTGCGTCTATTGCTTCAAACAGGACATTGGGCATCCCCTCGTATTTCGATGAAAGGAAAAAGATATCCGCACATGGGAGCATGTCCTTGGCGTAGGGTATTTCCCCGGTAATTATGAATTTGCCGGACAGTCCGCTGCTGGAGATTTCATCTTTGACGCCAAGGCCTCCGGAGCCGATGAGAATCGCCTTGAGTTTTGAATTGGAAGCGCTGGCCTCTGCAAAGACCTTGACAAAAAATGAAAAATCCTTGTTGGCGGAATCACGGCCTGTCCCTGCGACAAGTATCTCATCCTCAGATATCCCGTGCTGTTTTCTGATATCTGACTTTCTCTGTGAAAGGATAGCATTGGAGCCGAAGTCCGTATTTGGTTCGAAAATATTATGGATTAAGCTTATCTTGGACAGTGGAATTCCATAGGCTGCAAGTTCTTTTTCGAGAAGCTTGGAGTTGACAATAAAATAATCGGGAGACATTGACTGTCTGCTATGGAAATATGAGATTTCGGAAATTGCCGGAGATAATTGGTCTCGCAGGGAGCCTATGAACTTGTGACTTCCAAAATCAAGGATATGGAATGCATTTGTGTGAAAGCTCCAGCTGAGTACGAGAGCAGGCCTTATTTTATATAGCAGGTATTTGAAAGTGATTATCTTAAGGAGAGGTATTGCTGTGGTTCCCAGAGATATGATCCTGCAGGCAATGTCATCCCGTATTCTCTTTTTCCATACCCCCTCAGTTTTTGAGCTCACAATTACTGTTGGTTCGAATTTGTCCAAGTCGAGATATTTCAGGAAAAGATAGAGCTGTTTTTCCGAACCGCCGTTCCCAAGCTGGCCGATCAGGCAGATGATTTTGATCTTTTCTTTTTGCATTAGATTTCTGGATTGAATTTCCTGATCCATGTCTGGAGCCCGCACAGCATGAATATTTTCTGGTAGATCTGATGCCTGCTCAAGAGTCCGTAGTCGCGCGTTGAAGGGGATGAAAAAGCTTCATGGAGAGAAAGGACCTCTTTCCTGTCAACGAGCCGCCACAGTCCTTCTCCGGCAGGATCCGAGAAAAGCAGATCCTTGATATGGCTGCGCATTCGGCCGTTGCACCAGGAATCGAACGGAATGCCGAACCCCTGCTTTTTCCTGGAGCCTAATCCAGGCGATATATGCCTTCTGAAAGCTTCCCTCAGGAGATGCTTGTCTTCGCCCGAACTTATTTTCAGCTTGAGTGGAAGCTGCGCTGAAAAGTCAATGACTTCATTGTCAAGGAAAGGCACCCTGACCTCGATGCCGTGTGCGGAACTCGCAATATCCACCTTTCTGAGATAATCGGCGTGGAGATTCAGGTTGAATTCCATCCCCAGCATGAGGTTCTCAACGCGTGTATCGCGGTTTTCAGGTATGTACTGGGACATGCTTTCCCATGACGGGGTTTCTTTCCTTACTGCTTCCAGGAAGGAACTCGTCAGCATAGATTCCTTGTCCTTCTCGCTGAAATAGGTATGGAAGAGGCAGAAGAGTTCTGGCAGTTCGGCCTTCGAAAATGTAATGACCTTGCTGTATTTCCGGTATCTGTCTTTTCCAATCATGGGCCTGATAGCTGTAAGCATTCCGGAAGCCAGTCTCTTGAATGGAAGATTCTTCAGGGCATGAATGATGCCTGAGTTCCGTATCCGGTCATATCCACCGAAAAGTTCATCGCCTCCATCCCCTGAAATTACTGTCTTGACATGTTCTCTCATCTTCTGGCAGATAAGATATGTGGGTATGCAGGAACTGTCGCCAAAAGGCTCGTCATATTGAAGTAGGATTTTTTCAAGGATTTCCGGCGTCCCTTCGCTTAACTCAAGCACATGATGGTCGGTGCCGATGATTTTTGACACTTCCTCGGCATACGGGGATTCATCAAATGCGTTATCGGAAAATTTCACATTGAAGGTGCTGATTTTGTCGACGATCCCCTTTTTCTTGAGGAGATAGACAAGAAGGGATGAATCAATGCCACCAGAAAGGAATGCGCCCAGGGGGACATCCGACCTCACATGGTATTTCAGGGCGTCGGCAAGTTTCTCCTCTACGTCTTCCACCGCCTGGTCCAGGGTAGTTTCCTTTTCGGATAGATTAAGTTCCCAGTATCTCCGGAGACAAGTCTCTCCGTTCATCTTGATGACGGCATAATGGGCGGGCGGAAAGCATTTAATGTCCTTCCATATCGACTTCGGAGGAATTGTGAATCCGAGTGTCAGGAAATCGTTCAGGCTGGACACATCAGCTTTCCTTGAAATTTCAGGGACATTCAGGAGGGACTTTATTTCAGAGGCGAAAAATACGCTTTTATCCTTTTCCGCCCAGTAAAGAGGTTTTATTCCGGTCCTGTCCCTCGCGAGATATAGTATCTTTTCCCTCCTGTCCAGGACGGCAAAGGCGAACATCCCTCTGAATTTAACTAGAGCCTTTTCTATTCCCCAGACTTTCAAAGCCTCAGCGATGACTTCTGTGTCAGATGAAGTATTGAACACTGAACCCTGTGCAGACAGCTCCTTCTTCAATTCAATATAATTATAGATTTCGCCATTGAAGATAGTGATGTATCTGCCATCGGAAGAAGTCATGGGCTGATAGCCGGTTGCAATGTCAATTATTGCAAGACGGCGGTGGGCAAGCCCAATCCCGTCTTCAAGGAAAATCCCCTCTCCATCGGGTCCTCTGTGCGACAGGGACATGTTCATCCTGCCGAGAATATCCCTGCCTTCAGGTCTTTGGTAATTGTAAAAACCGCTGATTCCACACATCTTAAGAAAATACCTTTATAACATCTTCATAGAAGAGGATATACTTTCCAGTAACTGATTTCCAGTCATAAAAGTCTTTTGCCTGCTTGACTGAAGTTTCGGACAATCGGCCCGACAATGCGGGGTCTTTTACGATGGAGCAGATCATGTTCGCAAGCACTTCATGATTTCCTGCCGGAGCCTTGAGCCCGTTGACATTGTCAGTTATAACATCCCTGACTCCAGGAGCATCGGTTGTTACTATGGGCAGCCCAGCAGCCATCGCCTCGACAAGGACCATTCCGAAGGTCTCTATGAGGGTCGGAAGCACGAAGATGTCCGAGGCACAATAGAGTTCTATCAAATCGTTTGATGGAAGCGAAAACATCGATCCTCCGGATTTCGCGAAATCCTCGATGGATTTTATCTCTCCCCGGCTTTCAGGGAACTTCCTGAGTATTTCAGAAGTGTTCTTGCCGGCGACAATCCACTGGAAGTCCAGCCCTTTGCCTTTTAATATCTGTGCTATGGCAGGTATCAGGTCAAATCCCTTTTTGGGATGATATCTGCCTACAGTAAGGATCAGGATCTTCTTCTCATCCAGCCCAAATTTCCTTCTCGCGGCCTTCCTGTCGGTTCTGGATTTGATATCTGTGAATTTCGCGGTGTCAACTCCGTTTGGGATAATCCGGATCTTTTCCTTGGAAATTCCAAGTTTTTCATATTCCTCTCTGACGTCAGGTGTCAGCGCTACAAAGCCGTCGAAGAGAGGATATTTGGATTTGACAAGGGAGTCGATTCCATCATCAAGCCTGTAGCCGTAGCCTATATCAGGATATTTCTGTATGTCCTCGCCGCAGCATCTCAGAATACAGGGGATCTTGTTTCTCTTGAAGAAATCAACAGCATATATGGCGAGAGGATATCCCATCGTGACCTGCCAGAGATCGAAGCCATGCTTCCTCTGGAGCCTGGAAAGCTCATATTCCAGATAATATTTTCCGATGAAAGGCATCCTGTTAAGAAGTCCGCAGGTTCTCGGGAAGAGATGGATTATGCTGTAGTTGAGATCAGGTCTTTTGTCTGCTGGAGGAGTAGTGCAGATTACGGTAGCGCTATGCCCGTTATCGGCGAGAGTCCTGCATACGTTGTGGACACAGATCTCCGCTCCTCCGAAATATGGGTAGAACTGGGCTATCAGATGTGCTATTTTCATCAGTCGACCCTCTTGAGGCAGAATTTACGGAGCAGGATATCCCCCTTGAACAGTCCCCGGATCGTAAGAAAGAGATCGCCCGATTCCTGTATTGGCTTGGAACTGCTTATGGTCATGGACAGCTTCTTCCACTTGTTGAAATCCTTTACACCTTCGATTGTGGTGAGAGAGATGGTTTTCCTTGTCCCGTCAGACAGTTGCTGTTCCAGCAGCATCTCCAAATTTCCCGATGAGAAATTCTCGCTTGTTATGAAACCTGAGACATTGAACCTCATTCCTTTCTCCACAGGTATCGCCTTGGAGCTTACGGATATCTCCCCGCCGCTTCCTGAACTTATACGCAGAGCATTCTCGTTTTCCGTCTTTTCAACCGAAACTTTATGCGAGGACGCGTCGCTGACTGTTATCATCCAGTCTGCAAGAGGGTTGGTTTCGGATATGGAATCGGAATGGTCAGGAATTTCCAAAGGAAACTCACCTTTGACCGGAATCGTCTTTTTGGACAGGACCAGGCTTCCATATGAGGATTTCTGAAGCTTCTTGATCTCGTCGCTGACGTCTGCAAGGTTCCTTTTCGCCTTTTCAGCCTCAACTTTCGCCTTCTCAGCGGCAGATTTCTGGGAGGAATATCCGAACACAAGGATGAAAACGGTTATTGAGCATATCAGCAGCAGGAACAGGAGGATCAGCCTTGTCCTTCGGAGTCTTGCGACAGCCTTCTCCAAATCCATTGTCTGTACATTTGATTTTACGGAATTCTCTGCGCTTACCCTGTGGAAATCCAGGATTTCCCTTATTGGTCGGGGTGCCTGCTTGTGATAGATGTCGATAAAATAGGTAGGGGCTTCCGGAACCTTGTTCCTTTTCTGTTCTTCAATGTATTCCTCTATGTCGAAAGCTATCTTTTTGAAAAGTATGTCTTTTTTTTCCGTATCGTAGATGCAATAGCAGGCGCGGATGCCGTCGTCTCTCGGCTGACCGACCGACCCTACATTCACAATGTATCTTTTTTCATCCTCAATCCCGAAGTCCATCGGATCCAGCCAGTGAGGAGTCCTGCTGTTGCCCATCACGAAAATCCCAGGCACATGGCTATGGCCCGCAAATAGGATCTGCTCCTTGCACGCATTGAAAGCTTCAAGGGCTTCGCCGCTTTCAAAAATATATCCGAACCTCCCGGGATTGGCGAATTCACCATGTGCGCACCTGAAGTTTCCGCCTTTAGCATCAAGAGGAAGTGAACTGAAGAATTTTACAGCCTTCCTGTCTAGGGAGTTGTAGGTCCAGTCGATCAGCCTTCTTGCATTGTCATTGAAGATTTCAGAGGAAAGTTTGCCGGCTATTACAGCGTCATGGTTGCCAAGTATGAAATGATGTATTTTCGCGTAGGCTATTTCAAGAACTTCCGCCGGATTTGGCCCGTATCCGACGACATCCCCAAGGCATATTATCTCGCCGATGCCGTTGCTTGCTATGTCAGCAAGAACAGCTTTTAAAGCAGGTCTATTCGCATGTAGATCGGAAAGGATTGCGTATCGCATATGTCAATTTTTAGAATTTACCTTTAAAAATGTCCCTAGGGTTAGGACGGTTTGGACTAGATCACCGCTGATTCCGGGAATGTCCTCTCCATCGATCCATCGCGGTAATTCATCCCGTATTTTCTGAATGTCGATGAAGTCCGCCTCTTCAAGTGTGTCAGACTTGCAGAGGTCTGTTACGGCTTTTTTCAGGATCGGCTGGTTGCGAAGGGCATGGTCCCTTGAAGGCCATGTCCTCTCTGTCCATTCGGGTTTTGCATTTTCCGGAAATATACGGTGTTTAAGGAAGCTTGTAATCTGATAGAGAGTTTGTTTGGCAGGAGACGCTGTGACAGGCAGGTTTGTGTTGGCGCTCCAGATTTTGGCAAGACGCGGATCAAGAATTTCAAGACATCTCTTCTCGATCCTGCCAGAGAACCGGTGTTCAACCGGGAGCGAAAGATAGAGATCGAAGATGTCGTTGTCAAAGGAGATAACCCTTTGCTCTGCAAGAGTGGCGATAGTTGCATGATTTGGGAAACTGTAATGCCGGGAGAGGTGATGGAATGTAAGATATTCCCAGAGATCGTTGGGAGAGTCCGTGAGATTCTTTCCATCAGAAAGAACTTCTGAAATGCTCTCTATCTGGGATGACAGCATATTTGTGCGTCTGTCAGGGCGTATGAAGCTCCATACATCGGCCCCCTTGATCCTGTATGAAACATTTGTCCTGAAATAAGTTACAAGGTCGTCAGGGAGCTCCATGATGGTCTGATAGTATAACGTCCTGCCTCCTATGACAATGGGCTTTCCGGGGATATACATTCCCTGGAACATGTAGTCGAACCCGTGCCCGTGGAAACACACATCCGCATTTTGACTGACCGGCTCGCTGAATCCGAGGAATATGCCGTGGTCGTAATTATACATTCCTCCAATAATCTTGGTTGAGGGTTCAAATATCTGTGAATAGTGCTCGGGATGGAGTTTCAGGAAAATATGTTTTGCGCCCTTGGTGTGGGCAATCTCCCTGGCGGTGCGAAGTTCGCGGTTTTCAGAAAGTGTGGCGGTGAAACACGTCGGGTAGTTTTTCTCAAAAGAGGCAAGAACTGATCGCGAATCCATTCCGCCGCTCAGGAAATGTCCATATCGTTTGCCGTCGCTGGTCTTGTTGTTGACAGATCTTTCTATAAGTTCCGCAAGCCTGTATGCGTTTTCATTCAGAGATGAATTGTTCTTCTGATAATTCCTTTGCCAGTAGCGGATGAGAGACTGTTTTCTTCCCTCAATGTCCATTATCGAGGCATCAGGAAGAAACAAGACATCCTCCAGATATGTTTTCGTGCCGAGTATTCTCTGGAAAAAGAGGAATTCGCATAAAGTTTCCTGCCTCAGTTTCAGGCCAAGAGTTTTCCTGATTTGCCATATGCTTGTGAAATATGGGCTGGCATGGAAATCTCCGGAAACTTTATTATGATAATAATAGATTGGAATTGACGTGAACCTGTCATTTATTATTTTCAACAGGCCGCTGCGCCTGTTGAAAATTATAAATAGGAATTCGCCATTGAGATCCTTGGAAAGCTTTTCAGGAAGTTTATCTTCAACGCATACCATCTTAATCGCCTTTTCACATTCTATCCTGTCCCCGAGTATGGGACTTCCCAACAGGATGATGCATTTGTCGCCAACCTCCCTAATTACCGGAGGCGGTTTGACGTTCGAATAGGAAACTGAGAGTCTGAAATTTTTCGATTCCGCGGAAAATTTAACTGCCTCCTTATCCTTTAAATCTTTCCTTTTGTCGGTCACCGACAAAAGAAATGATGGTATCGAAAACTCAGGTTTGAAATCCATTGAATCCATAGTTACACCGATATTTTAAACATTTTAATCCATTTGTCCGCTGCAATCAAATTCCAAAGAACTGGATCAAAATGGCTTTTTCCGACATTGAAATCAGAGGCCTCCTTTAGAACCAGTTTCCTGTTCGCGAAAGGAAGTCTCGACGCCTCCTCCACGCTTTCCTTGAAGAATCCGCTTATCTCCTTGCCGAGCCATGAAGACATCGGGCTTGAGTAACCCTGCTTGTCGCCGCGGTTGATTATCTTGTCAGGGACAATTCCACCTACGGCTGACCTGAGGACGCGCTTCGTGGTTCCCGAAGACAGCTTGTGCTGGCTTGGAAGGCTTATGCAGAATTCAGCCAGCCTGTAGTCCAGGAATGGAACCCTGGTCTCCCTTGAGTGTGACATCGAGTTGCGGTCGACATTGTGCAGGATGTATCTTAATATCCTCATCCTCGCCCTGTGCATTTCCTTCACTGAGGGTTGTTCCCTCCTTATTGGAATAGACGGAATCGTAATGTCTCCAATGAGATTTTCCGGGAGTATGATCGGATTTGCCGGATATCTGACTGAGCCTGGGAACATCATTCTGCCGAACTTCCTCATGAATATTTTGAGGGAGAACTTGTCTTTTGCGCGGAAGGTGTTGAACTCCCTGGAAAAAGAGGAGAACTTCCCTTCCATCAACAATTCAAAGATGAAGCTCCAGCAGAAATCGATGTATCCACCGAGGATCTCGTCTCCGCCCTGACCCTCGATTATCACCTTCCTGAAATCGTTGTCTTCCCTGATATGCTTGTAGAGCAGCCAATGAGGAACTGGAGATCCGTGTCTTACAGGAATATCATTGTGCCAGATAATCTTGTCGATGTTTTCAGGTACCTCCTGCGGCTTTGGGAAATGAAGGGAGGAGGAGGCCTTCGAGAAATCGAGCATCTCGTTTATGAATTTCCTTTCATCGATCGGACTGTTCTCATAGCACGACGAAAATGTCTTCAGAGTCGCATTGGCCTCGCGCGGAATCTGGGTTGAGAGTCCAACCAGTGAGGAAGAATCAAGTCCGCCGGAAAGCAGGAATCCGACAGGGACATCGGCTCTCATCCTGAGCCTTATGGAATCCTTGAGCAGGCTGCGGAATTCGCCAACCGCATCCTCGTAGGATATGTCAATGGTCCTGTTGAAATCCAGGTCATACCATTTCTCTGTCTTGAAAGGTGAGCCCGGCTTCCATGAACCGAGATTGAGCTCCGCGAAACAGCCTGGTTCGATCTCGAATACGTCCTTCCACATGGTCTCACAGTCGTAGTCGAAATCGCTGCTGTTGATGAAATGATAGAGCTTTTCACGGTTTGCCGCGGGGGTGAATCCCGGGATGCAAGTGAACTGTTTGATTTCAGAGGCCGCACAGAAAGTGTCCGAATTGTTCCAGAAGTAGAGGGGCTTGATACCGAACCTATCCCTTGCCAGGAATAGGCGCTGCTCCTTATTGTCATAAATGCAGAAAGAGAACATGCCATTGAATTTCGAGAGACACTTCTTTCCCCATTTCCGGAATGCCGCCAGGATGACTTCCGTGTCAGATTCCGTGCGGAATTCGCAACCCAGGGACGAAAGTTCATTCTTAAGTTCCAGATAATTGTAGATCTCGCCGTTGAAGACAATCCAGAAATTTCCATTGTCATATTGCATCGGCTGATTCGAGCGTTCATCGAGATCGATGATTGCAAGGCGCCTGTGTCCCAGAGTCAGGAATCCTGCGGGAGTCTCAAACGACATCGCGCCATGGCCGTCTGGCCCGCGGTGTTTGATGATCTCAAGCGCAGGATGCTCGGAACTGAGTTTTTCCCTGCCTATATGTATTAATATGCCGCACATTATCTTTTCCTCAGAATTGTTGAGACCAGCATCAATCCTGTTCCGATGACGGAGATCAAGGACACGATTCCTGCCGCGAGAAATGTAAGTTTAAGGTAATACTTGAAGTTGCTGCCATCTGGTGAATACGCAATGTCGGGATTGAAAGTGTAGCGGTTCAGCAGCGAGGGAAGAGAATATCTGTTTGCCCGTGGGCGCAAATATATGATTTCAACATTGGGTTTGGACCGCATATTCTCGAACAGCTTGAATGTCTTTGAGGTGAAGGTCCGTTTTTGTATTTCCTTCTTCTCATAGGACAGGAAAACCGCCTTTTCAATGCAGTTGCTGGCCTTGAGGTTGAGTAGGTCCATTGTGTCATATAAGTTACCATCATGATCCTCTGCAAGGAAGTATCCGGAATTCAGATCACTGAAAGCCCAGTTACCGCTTTCCTCTATAAAGCTTTCCGCGAAAATATGGCCGGCAATCTTCACCTGGTCTATTTCACCTTCAATGCTTACAAGTCTTGTCGGTATTTCCGCCGCCGTCATGAAGAAGGTGTAGATGACGGCATAATTATGGCACCATGCTCCATCCTTACCGCTCGTTATCCTTTTGTATTGTTCCATGGGGGAGAGGTATTTCATGCTGTCGGAAGGAATTCCTGAATACTGTTCTATCCTGGCATAAAGGTATTTGCTGATCTTTATGATTTTCTCCCTAGTGCTTTCATTCACAAGGACGCCCATTTCCCCGTAAATCATCTTCTTCGCCTCGGCAATCTCTTCTTTCTGATATAAATCTTCCCGATATGCAAAATCATAAATCCCGTATTTCTTGCGTTCAATGATAGGGTAGCTTGATTCGGTTATGTAATAGTTGTCTCCGGAAGCGTTGCCTCTTTTCCTGTATGTTTCGGAACCCACGTAGGAAATGTTAAGGACCAACGGAGTTGCATCCTTGGTATCGGGAGTCAGTTCATACTTTTTTTTGCCGGCTTCAAGAGTTATGACCGGATTGGAATTCTGTGATTTGCATTCAGAGCCATCTGGCATCTTGATTGTCCACGAACCCGCCGTCTTCGGAGATATGATGCACTGTAGTTGTCCTGCTCCAACCTTATTGAACCCGACAATTGCGGGAGTCTCATGGAGAATGTAAAAATCCGGGTAATTGCCGTACTTGTTGAGGAACCCCTCGGTCTTGTGTTTGAAAATCCAGTAGTTGACATACGTGAACGTAGCAAAGCACAGGAGTGAAATGAGCAGGCCTGCAAGGGGCTTTTTCCAGGATGTTGATTTGAAGTAAGTCATGTTTGAGAAGTTCTAAAGTTCTAAAGTTCTAGAGTTCATAAAATTATAGAGTTAAAGTTATACAGAACAATTGTGAAGTTTTGAAATCTTTGAAATCAGTTCGAGGACTTTAGCACTCAAGAACTTCATCATTCTAGCGCTTCTTCTTGCTGTTTCTCGATATTGAATTAAAAATAGCAAGCAGTTCCTTTGCTTCTCGATAATTGCCGCCAATCGAAGTTCCTGCTTTTAAAAGTTGCGTTATCAAGGCGCCTGGAATGTCCATTTTGCGCAAGCGCATGCAGAATTTTACTATTTCTATTGCAAAATCCAGAGTCCTCTTTTCAAGTATTACTTTAAACTCTCTGTTATCCATATAGTCTGTTTTTCTTTAAAAATAACTCCAGCACTCCAGCACTTTAGAACTTCCTCCATCCACCCTCGAAAAAGGTCCTGTACCAGAGTTCGAGGTTGAAATGTGTCCAGAGGAACCCGATGTTTCTCTCCTCATATGAGCCATTCCTATGTGATGACAGGATTTGATTGAAGAAACCGTGGTCGAAGAATTCCCTTGATCTGAAGCTTTCAGATCCCACTGTTTCAGAGAACATCCTCCCATAGGGACCGCTTCCGCCAAGCCATGAGTCTATTGGGGTGCCAAACCCGATCTTTTTCCTGTAGATCTGGTCTTTGTCAATGTATTTCTCGGCGATCTTCTTCAGAACAGCCTTCCTTTCGCCATTGTGCAGACGCATTTCATAAGGTATCGAATTTGCATGCGTGAACATTGGAACCGTACAGAAAGGCACCCTAATTTCCATAGAGGCCGCCATCCCCAGCCTGTCCGAGCGCCAGAACCACTGTGGAAGATCACAGGCCTGATCCTGGAGGATCGCCTCGTTGAGGACATCGCCACATGCCTTCCTGATTATTTCAGCTCTTCCTGGGCAGAATGACATGCCGTCGCCATTGAGAAGCCTGTCCGTGATATTTAAATCGGAATAAGACAGGACATACATTGCCGGATTGTATCGAGTGACATTGAAGATTTTTTTGCCGCTCAGCCTATATAGCATCTCCCTCAAAGCAGGATGCCTGTAGAGGAATGTCCTGCGCCTGAGGCTGCTTATCGCCGAAGGATAAAACCTGGAGTATCCGAGAAAAGCCTCGTCGGCGCCTTCGCCGGCTAACATGACGGTTATGAACTTCCTAGCCTTCTGCGTGAGGTAAAGGGTGAAGACTGAGTTGGGGTCGTTCAGCGGATGCTCGTAGTGCCAAATCGATTTTGGAAGAAGATTGCAGAAGCAATTCTCATCGGCCTCGAAGTCATGATGTTCTGTCCCATATCTTGAGGAGACGCGTTTCTGGTATTCTGATTCATCATGCATGGATTTTCCGAAGGATATTGAAAATGTATGTAATCTCTTTCCCGTCTGCCGCGAAGCCATTGCCGTGAGCAGGCTGGAGTCAACTCCGCCGCTCAGCTGGACGCCCAGCTCGACATCGCTGCGGAGATGGATTTTTACGCTTTCCTGTAGGGTGCCCTCGACTTCATCGCATATCTGCTCAAAGGATTTGCCTTTTATGGGCTTCAGCGTCGAAGCGAGATCGAAATATTCCGTCTCGCCCATGCGCCCGTTCCTGAATTCCATGTAATGGCCTTCCTTCAGGTTGAACACATTCTTAAACAATGTGTTCTTCCCTATCAGGGAGCGGAAGACGAGATATTCCTTGAGGGAATCGAAGTTCGGCCTGAGGGAGGCATAAGGCAGCAGAGACTTTACTTCGCTGCAGAATATGTAGTAGTCGGCATCCTCAAAACAGAAAAGAGGCTTGATGCCAAGGGGATCTCTGGAGATAAAGACGGTCCTCTCCTTCAGATCGGCGATGATGAATGCAAACATGCCGGTGAATTTTGAAAGGCATTTGCTCCCCCAGCGCTGATATGCCGCAATTATCACCTCGGTGTCGGTATGAGACTGGAACGGATAGTCTCCCAGCTCCTCGCGGATTTCGCAGTAGTTATAGATCTCGCCATTGAAGACGATGGCATAGCGCCCGTCGTGGCTGATCATCGGCTGATGACCCTTGGGGCTCAGATCAAGGATGCTGAGCCTCCGGAAGCCCAGAGCGAGCCAGTCTTCATGGAAGAAAAAGCCCTCGTCGTCAGGACCGCGATGGGATATGAGACCAGTCATTTCCCGGAGAGTCTTTTCCTGGAAAGGCTTGTTATTCTTGGAGATTATTCCTACGAATCCGCACATGATGAAGAAGTTCTAGAGTTCGTGAGTTCTAAAATGCGAAAGTTGAAATTCCAATATCTGACATCTGAACTCGAGCAATTCCGAACTTGTTCTTTCCTTTTTATATTGTTTAACTTCCGAACTTACGCAATTTCGAACTCGCGAACTCTTAACTCAAGGACTGCCTATCCACCATCTGGCGGAACCGTCCGTTCTTATTGTAGAGTTCGTCATATGTGCCGTACTCGGTGATTTCACCTTTTTCCAGTACAAATATGCAGTCACAGTTCTTGATTGTGGAAAGCCTGTGTGCGACAGCAATTATTGTCTTTTCCCCATGGCATTGACGGATGCTTTCCTGGATGAAATATTCTGTTTCCGAATCAAGAGCGCTTGTAGCCTCGTCAAGAAGAAGGATAGGGGCGTCCTTGTATAGTTCCCTGGCTATTGATATCCGCTGGCGTTGCCCTCCGGATATGTTTATGCCGTTATCTCCGAGTAAGGTCTGATAGCCGGCCGGAAGGTTTTCAATGAACTTGTCGGCAGAGGATTTCCGCGAGGCTTCACGGGATGCGGAATCGGAGGAGGGGCCGTCCCAGAGCGATATGTTGTTCAGGACAGTATCATTGAAAATAACGGCTTCCTGTGTCACATATGCTATTGAGCGGCGCAGTTCCTGGATGTCCAGTTCCCTGAAGTCGGTTCCTGAAATAGTTATTTTACCTGAACTTGGACGGAGCAGGCCGGTGATCATGTTTACAAATGTTGATTTGCCTGAACCTGATTCCCCGACAAATCCGACAAATGATTTCTGGGGTATCGTAAGCGAGATATTGGAAAGCACCTCTGATGGCGAAGCTGCATATTGGAAAGATACATCCTCAAGAACGATTTGACCGGAGAAATCAGGAGTTTTAGTTTTTCCGGCACATATGGGCTCAGCATTTTTCAACAAGTTCGTGATGAAAGCCGTATAAACATCGATAGATCCTGAAGTTGCCAGGAATTTCTGATATGATGTAGGAATGCTTATCGCCTGCTGGGCACAGTGGTAGAGAAGTCCGAGAACTGCGCAGGCCTCTATGATGGGAGTATGCTGTACTGCCACCTGCCAGTAGGTGAGTCCGCAGATAATCACTACGGCGAAGGGAGTCATTATGTTCTGGGACATGCTTCCCCATACCGCCATCTTGATCATGAGGGAGGCGATATTGCGGGCTATCTTGTCGAGTTTTTTATAGGTTTTCAGATATGTGCCTGTCGACTTAAGATAACGGTAGTTGGAGAGCATCTGAAGGACGATGCCGTTGATATCCCCGTTTGCAGAGACATTTTGCAGGGAAAGACTTTTAAGTCTGCGGCTGATATGCCTGATCATTATGGTCATCGGTGCGAATGTCAGGACAGCAAGCATTGCCATCTTATAGTTGACGAGAAGAGGCAGTGCAAGATAGGCTATTACAAAAATTGAAGACGAGATGACCGTTATGAACATTCGGAGTGATTGGACAACTACTCTCAGCTGTGCTATTGCGATATTGCTAAGCTCTCCGACGTTATAGGACTGGAATGTCTGATAATCTGTCATGTATAACGCGTTCATAAGTTCCTTCTGCAGGCGCATATAGAGGTTTCCAAGGAAGCTGGATATGT
>JANYBI010000231.1 GCA_025360875.1 Lentisphaerota bacterium | reverse complement strand
GCATCCGGGGAGCAGCGCCAGCAATGCGTAAAGAGTCATGACAATGATAGCATTTCGCACTTATAATCCCTCCTGATGGAACTTATGGTAATATGTGAAAAAAGACGGGTGAACTATTTTCCTGGAACCTTAATTGTCATTCCCGCCTTGAGGCTGAGAGGATCTTTCAATGAATTGATCTTGGAGAGGGTATCTAGGGTGGTGTTGAACTCACGGGCTATCTTGCTAAGAGTATCGCCCTTCTGCACAGTATATGTGGCATAGCCTTTTCCCGAAACTGGTGCTGCAACAGTCTTTGAGGGATTTGACGCTATGACTGGCGGAGCAGATGTAATCGGCTTCGTGGCGGAATCAGTTTTCTCTTTTGCGCTTGCAACCACAGCGGGAAGCTCCTTGCCTGATTTGACAGGTTTGATGTCGGAATGGTCAGTCTTTTTAACGGTATCCGGCGAATGCGAAACTTTCTTCGAGCCCTTTTCAGTACTGGTTCCTCCGGCAACTGTTGAAACACCACCGGCTCCGGTCGACGGCTTTTCAGAAACTGCTGGGTCTGGAATCGCAGCTTCATCTTCGTCAGCATCAGTCCTAGTGGTGAGGATCTGTTTCTCCAAAGCGTTCTGTTCAGGCGAAGAAACCTTTGCGTCATTTTTAAGGGGCTCGGTCTTTGCGACAGGAACAACAGCAGTTTCAGGGATGGTGTTTTTCTCCGGAACCAGCGCCTGCTGCTGTTGTGGAGTTTCCTTCTGAGGCTGGCTCATGCCTATGCCGTTGAATTTCCAGCCGTTGAACATTGCTATTCCAAGTATGCCCACAACGTGAAAGGCGACAACTGCCAGGAAGACCAGCATTACCCAGCTTCCTGTCCCGTGAGAAGATTTTACCTCATCGCTATCCATAGTATAATTGTCCAGTAATCAATTAAAGAATATCATATTAACATAACTCCGATTCCCGTCAACTTCAAAGGGCGCCTTGATTAATTGACGTCACAGAATATCTTTTCGTTTTGCAAATGGAAAAACAAGTAATGATAAGGGTTCAAGCAAATGCCACCGCAATATGTATTCACCACTCAGAATCTGGCGAAACTCTATAATGACAAGCCCGTATTCCAGGATATCAGCCTCTGTTTCTATTACGGCGCAAAGATCGGCATCGTAGGGGAGAATGGCTCCGGAAAGACATCCCTGCTCCGCATCTTGGCCGGAGTGGACAAGGATTTCCTGGGAGATGCCCAGCTCGGGAAAAACATGCGCGTAGGATATGTCCCGCAGGAACCAAGGCTGAATCCCGAAAAGACCGTCCGTGGCAACCTGGAGGAATCTGTCGCCCCGCTGCAGGCGCTCATAACTCGCTATGACGCGGTCACGGCAAAAATGGGCGAGAAGCTTCCGCCTGCGGAAATGGACAAGCTCATGGACGAGATGGGGAGGCTGCAGGAGCAGATCGACGCTGCAGACGCGTGGGAGATTGACCGTCTCCTTGATGTCGCGTCCGACGCCCTGGTACTGCCTCCCGATGATGCCGACGTCACAAAACTTTCCGGCGGTGAACGCCGCCGCGTAGCGCTTTGCAAGGTTCTTCTCGAAAAACCCGACCTGCTGCTCCTTGACGAGCCGACCAACCATCTTGATGCCGAAACCGTGGCGTGGCTCGAAAACACATTACGCGACTATCCTGGAACCGTGATCATTGTCACTCATGACCGTTATTTCCTTGATCATATTACAAAATGGATTTTAGAACTTGAGAACGGGCGCGGCATTCCATTCGAGGGAAACTACACTTCCTGGCTGAAACAGAAATCCGAGAGTCTGCGCCAGGCGGAGAAAAAGGAAAGCCAGCGGCAGAAAGTGCTGTCACAGGAACTCGAATGGCTTGGCAGCAGCGCTGAAGCAAGGCGCACCAAGAGCCAGGCGCGTATAAAACGTTATGACGAACTTGCCGGACAGCAGTTCGAGGCGCGCAAGGACGAGATCTCAATACAGATTCCGCCAGGCCCCCGCCTTGGCAACAAGGTATTGAGCATGACCGGAGCCGCAAAAGGATACAATGACGTAACACTGCTGAAAGATGTGACTTTCAACCTGCCGCGCGGCGGAGTGGTAGGAGTGGTAGGACCAAACGGCTGCGGAAAGACCACGCTGTTCAGGATGGTAGTCGGCGAGGAAAAACCCGACACCGGCGAAATCGAGCTCGGTGAAACCGTATTGCTGTCATACGTCGACCAGCACCGTGACGCTCTGGACGACACCAAAAGCGTTTATCAGGAGATAACCGACGGCGAGGAGGATATTGTCCTAGGCGACAGGAAAATGAACGGACGCGCCTATCTGTCGCGTTTCAATTTCAGGGGACCGCAACAGCAGAAGAAAGTCGGCGAGCTTTCCGGTGGCGAACGGAACCGCGTGCATCTTGCCAAGCTCCTGCGCCGCGGCGGCAACTTCCTGCTGCTC
>JANYBI010000226.1 GCA_025360875.1 Lentisphaerota bacterium | reverse complement strand
CAACAATAAAATCAGATGGCTTATGAGACAGGCCTACGGATACAGGGACGATGAGTATTTCCACTTAAAGATATTTGATTTGCCAGAACTAAAAAATGAGGCTAGAATATGAGCTTTACGCTACAAACCGTAGAAGAGGCTAGATTTGTGTCATTTTTTGGACACATGAGCTTTGACAACTTTTATAAGTGCTTGATTTGCAATGCTATTACAATGGATGGTAGCGGGGGTTGGAATCGAACCAACTGCCTCCAGGTTATGAGCCTGACGAGCTACCAATGCTCTACCCCGCAATATCGGTAAGACAGCTGATAGTATACCCCATTGCGCAAGAAAGTTCAAGCGCAATGGGGCATATAAATCAACAATACGTTATTTTATCTGCTCAAACCTTGGGGAATTTAACCCATTTTTCCGTGCTATTGCTGCTCTTCACGACCGTCTCGATGAACGCCATTCCCCTCACCCCGTCGGTGACTTTCGGGAAGTCGTTCTCAATGTCTGAAGGTTTCTGCTTGTCCAGAATCTTGCTCAGCGTGTCGGCAAAATTACAGTAGTTGTTGGCGAATGCCTCGAGGAACGCTTCCGGATGCCCGGATGGAATCCTTGTAGCACGGGCGGCCGCAGGGCTCTTCTCGCCGACATACGGATTACCGCGTTTCCATACCTGCGTCGGACCGACCATCGGCTTCACGTAGAGGTAATTCGGGTTCTCCTGGTGCCATTCAAGGCTCATCTTGCTTCCATATACCCATATCGCAAGGTTGTTCTCCTCGCCAATTGATATCTGGCTGCAATGGAGAAGCCCCTTTGCCCCGTTGTTGAACCTGAGAAGGCAGTTGCCGTCGTCATCAAGAAGCCTGCCTTTGACAAAAGTCGTAAGATCCGCGCATATCTCGCTGATCTTCAGGCCGGAGATATATTCCGCAAGGTTCTCGCAGTGGGTTCCAATGTCGCCGATACATCCTGCCGCACCGCTCTGTTTCGGATCGGTACGCCACGCGGCCTGCTGCTGTCCATCGCGCTCGATCGGCTTGATGAGCCAGCCCTGCGGGTACTGCACTACGATCTTGTAGATTTCCCCGATATCCCCCTGTTTGACCAGATCCCTGGCGAGCTTGACCATCGGATACCCGGTGTAATTGTGCATGAGGCCGAAGACCTTCCCTGACTTCTCAACTATCTTCTGCAGATCCTTCGCCTCGTCGAGGGTCATGGTCATGGGCTTTTCGCACATCACGTTGAAACCCGCTTCCAGGAAATCCTTGGCTATCGGATAATGCCAGTTATTGGGAGTGGTCACCGAGACAAAATCAACTTTTTTGTCACCGAGCTTGAGTTCCTTCTCGATCATTTCCTTGTAGGTGTTATAGGTCCTGGAAGGATCAACGCAGAGCTCTTCACCCATCTGCCGGCTTTTTTCCGGATTGATGTCAAACGCGCCGGCGACAATGTCGATCTTACCATCCATCCTGGCGGCCTTGCGGTGAACTTCTCCGATGAAAGCTCCCGGACCTCCACCAATCATCCCCATCCTAAGTTTCCTCTTCATAGAACCTCCGGTTTTTTTGTGTCAAAGTGTCAAAGTGTCAGAGTGTCAAAGCAATAATTGCACTTTGAAATCCGCTCTTGACTGTTTTAATATTTCCTTAAATATAATAAAATCAAAACTCTTAAATCGGAAATTGAAAATCAAAAAATGCTGTCACGCCCTCATCGCTTTCGGCGAGAACTGGAACATGAGCTGTCCGCTGAGCCTGCCATTCAGGTTCTGGACGATAATCCCGAAAATGGAGCCTGAATCTACCGGGAGATTGAACTGTTTCGGAGGCTCAAGAAGCTCATTCAATGTCATTCCGATGTCAGGCTGGTGTCCGACAGCCACGACCCACTCATCGCTTGAAGCGTCGGAATTTGAAATCACCGCCCTCATCAGTTCCTCCACTCCCGAACCGGGCATGATGGATGCGGCTGTAACAACCGGCGGATGGTTTGCCAGATGCTCCGAGAGAATGTCAGCCGTCTGCTTCGTACGCTTGAAAGGGCTGCATAATATGGTCTTGGGATCCAATCCGAGGGAGTTGATGAATATCGCTGATGAAATGACATCGCCGAAACCTGAATCGGTAAGCGCCCTTTCCGAATCGCGCTGTCCGTCTTCAAGCGGGACGCATTCAGCAGATCTCATAAGTATCAGAAGCATGTGATTCAATCCTTCTTTTCCAGAAATGCCTTTGCATTGGGAACAGTATCACCAGGACTTACCTTATACCATGATTGCATAATTTTCCCGTCCTCATCTATTAAAAATGAAGATCTGACTATCCCCATGAATTTTTTACCCATGAAGGACTTTTCCGCCCAGACACCGAAAGCCTCGGCAACCTTGTGCTGGGTATCGCACAGCAGGGGAAATCCGAGGCCAAAAAGGCTGTCGAATCTTTTCTGGCTCGAAGGCTTGTCAGGGCTGATCCCAATGACACTCACGCCCAGCGACTTGAAATCGTCCTTCGCCTTGCTGACAGAACATGACTGGATCGTGCAGCCCGGGGTATTTGCCTTAGGATAAAAGTAAACCAGAAGCTTGCCACCTTTAAAGTCGGAAAGCTTAACAGTTCCGCCTACCTGATCCTGAAGTTCGAAATCAGGTGCTCTGTCGCCAGGTTTAAAATTATCCATGTTTGATTTTCCTGTGCTTTATTCCGCTCTTAGTTAATGCAATTTTGCATGTCCTGTGTATTTTAAAACACAGCCAATAATGGCTTAACTACTAACAATATCAAATCATTGACTCCAGTGTTCCCTATTTCTTGTCAACAGGTATTTCAGCCCTGAACGGTACGGCTGGCAGGCCTTCCTTGTTATACAGGTTGCATCCTTCCGGATTGTCGGCCCAGGCATACCTGACCGCAACGGGATTCTTGACCTCATCGCTCCAGACAAGCACGGAATCTCCTGAAATTTCAGCCTTTGCCCAGACAAATTTACGTCCTTTCCCGAAGCGGTCTTCCGTCTTCTGCTGTTCCTCGTCGGCAATAGCAAACCCCTTGAGGTCTCCGCCTTTGGCCTCGAGTCCGCCTCCGACTTCACTGAACTTGATCCTTATCTTGCCTTCTTCAACTTTCATTGAATCATACACAGGACCTGAAGCAACCAGGTCTTTTTCACCATATGCGACTTTTCTTGCCGCAAGGGACAGGCGAAGTCCGGCATCCTGCTTGTTTTTCGGATGGATATTGTCAGCTTCTCCAATGTCGATTATGACCGCAAGCCCTGAGTTCGGCAGATTCCTGGAGGTGAGATATTGGGATTCCCTAAGTTCAGCCCACGATGATTCAGCCGGAGATGAGAGTGAATTCCTGTAGTTCGCCAGTTGTACAATGATGAACGGGAAATCGCCCTGTGCCCAGTTTTTACGCCAGTCAGAAATGAGGGCGGATAAAAGGACATTGTACTGCTTGGCTCTGCCAACATTGGACTCGCCCTGATACCATATGACACCTTTAATCGCCAAAGGCATCAGCGGGCTTATCATGCCATTGTAAAGCCTGGCTGGCGCATTATGCCCATCAGGTCCGAGCGGAGGCGCAGGTTTTCTTGGAACCTTCTTTCCTTCCTCCAGTTCATCACCCTCCTTCTTGTCCCCAAATTTTGCGGACCAGTTTTCAAGGGCCTTCTCATAATTCTTCTTCGTTTCCGGATAATTCTTCATCTGTTCGCTGAATTTCTGCGTTATGACCGAAAGCTCCGGGTTCGACTCAAGCGTCTTCCAAGGTGTCCAGGCCTCAGCGACTGTTCCGCCCCAGGATGAATTGATGAGACCGATCGGGATATTTAGCTTCTTGTACAGCTCCCTGCCGAAAAAATAACCGACCGCTGAAAAACCTGAAGCCGTCTTCGGAGAACAGACGTCCCATTTGCCTGCAAGAGCCGGTGTCGGCTCCTGGCTGGTCTTGTTTACGACCTTGAAATATCGTATGCTCGGAAAATCCGCCTCGGCGATCTCCTTCTGCGAATCCTTCGCACCGGAGAGCGTAAACGCCATATTGGACTGCCCCGAGCAGACCCAGACATCCCCGACCAGGACATTTTCGATTTTCAATTTCTGATCGCCGACCGAAGATGAAACCGTCAAGACCTGCGGCTCCGCAGATACCTTCAGGGGATCCAGTTTTACGATCCATTTGCCATCCTTGTCCGTAACAGCATCTTTTGTCTGTTCTGAGAATGAAACTGTTATCTTGTCTTCCGGATCGGACGTACCCCATATTGGCACAGGCATGTCGCGCTGCAGCACGATATTGTCGGTGAAAATCGGATGGAGTTTCAATCCGTTGGCTTTTATTTCCGGGGCATCCTCAGAAAACAGCTGTCCTGCCACGGCAAAAACGGAAAAAAACAGGATTGCAAGAGCTTTGAATTTCATCTTCCCTCCGGTGTTAAAGGGAACCTATAAATAATTAAGTATCCCGCAAATAAAAATTGAATTCCATATATAATGTCATAATATTATCCCTGTAATTGAAAAAACACGGAAAAATCATATGACTTTCGAAAAAATAACTCATCATCTGAAAAACAGGACCGTGCTGGTCTTCCTGGCCATCCTCATCCTTTCAATAAACCTGGTAATAGGCTACAACGTATATTCCGCAGCGACAAATGACTCGCCAGACGACAGCTACACGATCATCTACAGGTTCATGTATGTGCTTCAGAAAGTCAGGAAGGAATATGTCGATGCCGACAAAGTCTCATACCAGTCGCTGATAAAAGGCGCCATGAAAGGCATGCTCAGGGAGCTCGATCCGTTCTCCTCATATATGGAACCCGAAGGCTACAAGGAACTCGTTGAAGACACCGAGGGAAGAGAGTTCGGAGGTATTGGCATAGTCGTCACTTTCAGGAATCATGTGCTTGAAGTAATTGTCCCGATGGAGGACACTCCCGGATTCAAGGCCGGCATAAAACCGGGAGACATGATACTGGCCATCGACGGACAGTCGACAGCCCAGATGACACTCGACGACTGCGTCAAGTTCCTCAAGGGCGCTCCGGGGACAACCGTCACCGTCACGATCTACAGGGAATCTGAAGATCTCAAGAAGGATCTCGCCATAGAAAGGGCGAACATCGAAGTGTCGACGATAAAAGGCATGAAGATGCTTGAGGACGGGATTGGCTTCCTGAGAATCACCCAGTTCAATCTGCCGACCGCAGCAAAGCTGGATGAAAGCCTCAAGAAGCTCAAGGAACAGGGAATGAAGGCCCTCATAATCGACCTCCGCGGAAATCCGGGCGGACTCCTCACTTCGGCCATAGAGGTGTGCAGCCGTTTCATTGACACCGGGGAGCTTGTCGTCTCGACCGAAGGCCGCCTGCCTAACCAGAAGCTTGAATACCGTTCGCTGCGCTGCGACAAATATCCAGATCTCAAGATTGGAATACTTATCGATGGCAATTCCGCCAGCGCATCGGAAATCTTCGCCGCCTGCCTCCAGGATTACAAAAAGGGTATCCTCATAGGGGAGAAATCTTTCGGCAAGGGCTCCGTGCAGACTATTTTCGCACTGCCTGAAAACGGAGGAGCCATAAGGCTTACCACCGCGAAATATTATACTCCTAGCAGGCGTGTCATCCATGAAAACGGAATCGAACCCGACATCAAGGTGCCTGTCAGCCCGAAGACCATGGACAAGATCTACACCCAGAGGCTCTCTTACTCGGGAGTTGTCAAGCCGGAAGGGCCGAATACCGTCCGTGACGTCCAGCTTGAACGCGCCATCGAGGTCATGAAAGGCGTCTGCATCTTCAGCCAGGCGAACGGGAAATAATTTTCCCGGACGGAAAAATTATAACCTTTTTGTATTTTCAATTTTAACTCCTATATTTTCGCTTTCCAGAATTAACCCAAATAGGAGTTACATATGGCTCGCATTGCTTTCATCGGCGCCGGAAGTTTTGGTTTCACGCGGACACTCGTCAAGGACATCCTCACTTTTCCGATCCTCACGGACTCGACAATCGTCCTCATGGACATCGATTCCGAAAGGCTTGGATACATCACCAAGGCTGTCAACAAGATCGTCGCCGCCGGCAACTATCCTGCAAAAGTGATATCTACTACGAACAGGGCCGAAGCGCTGAAGGGTGCTGATGCCGTGATCTGCACAATCCTGAGCGGAAGAGTGGACGTCTGGCGCCATGACATTGAAATCCCGAAGAAATACGGCGTCGACACCAACGTCGGCGATACCCGCGGACCATCCGGCGTATTCAGGGCCCTCAGGACGCTTCCTGTGATGCTCGGCATCTGCAAGGACATCGAGAGATATTGCCCGAACGCCATATTCCTCAACTACACAAACCCTATGGCCATGCTCTGCCACGGCATGCAGAAGACTTCAAAGGTCACGGTCTCCGGCCTCTGCCACAGCGTCCAGGGCACGGCGGAAATGCTCGCGAAATGGGCGGGCGTCCCATACAACGAAGTCGACTATGTCTGCGCAGGAATCAACCATCAGGCCTGGTATCTCGAATTCAAGCACAAGAACAAGTGCCTGTACCCCAAGCTGAATAAGGCTGTCCGCGAAAACAAGAAGATCTACAATGAGGAACAGGTCAGGAACGAGCTGTTCATCCACCTCGGATATTATATCACTGAGTCCAGCGGGCACAACTCCGAGTACAATCCCTGGTTCCGCAAACGCGCCGATCTCATCAAGAAATACTGCACGAGCGGTACAGGCTGGAATCCCGGCGAATACGCTTATATTCTGAAAGCATATGCGGCCAGCGAGAAGAATAAGAAATGGAAAAAATACATTGAGGACTGGCTCAAGGAGTCCAAAGTAGACATCAAGCGCGGACACGAATACGCCGCATTCATTATCAACGCCTGGATGGGCGGAGACCTCTTCAAGTTCAACGGAAACGTCCCGAACAAGGGGCTGATCACGAACCTTCCATATGACGCCTGCGTCGAAGTGCCGGTCGTCGCCTCCAGGAACAAGCTTGACTCAGTGCACGTCGGCGCGCTTCCTCCGCAACTCGCTGCATTGAACAATATCAGCATATCGGTAGAAAACATGGCCGTCGACGCCTCTCTGACTGGTGATGCCGAGATGGTATTCCATGCCATAGCCTATGATCCGCTAACATCAGCAGTGCTCTCGCTCGCGGAAATCCGCAAGATGGTCCAGGAGATGCTTTACAAGAACAAGGCGTATCTGCCTCAGTTCAAGAATCTGAAGATCACATAAAAATAACACAGGCTCCGCCTGTCTTTATTTTTATAACTTGAATCAGCAAAAAACACGGCAGCCAAAAAGGCTGCCGTGTTTTTTATTCTTAAGTCAGTCATTCCGACTGACCTTGGCCTGTCGCGCCGTAGCATCTCAGCGAAGGCGGAAGTGCGGTGATTTATCCCCGCTTTGTATCGCAAAATTCATTTTGCGGGAATCATCTTGGACGGAATGAATTCCGTCTTTAAAGGCGGTGATGAATCACCGCACTCCATGTGATTCGTCCCAGACGAATCAAAAATCATTGAATAAGTTTGTAGTCAAGCTCGCAAGAGCTGTTTCTTCATAGGTCAGATCAGTAATCACTTTAAAACTTTGAATTCTTCTGGCTTAGTATTTTTTTGAGCTTTTTCCAGCCAATCCTTGCCTTTGAAACCACGGACTGCTCCATCGCTATAGAGAACATTTCCAAAATCCTTATGGTTTTCCGGTTTGTCCCACATCAGAAGCTGGATCGGAGAAGCTTCAGTCAATCCTCCCTTATAACAATAGTCCGTAACTTCCTCTGTCACCTGGCTTCCGTCAGGAATATGACGCTTATCCACGCTGGGGCAGGCAAACATGCGGATGTTTTCGAGATATCCTCCGCTCCTCAACATCTCAAGTCCCTTCGCATTATCATATGGAGGGAAATTTTCCTTGTATTCCTGGCTATACATCCTGATGGCAAGTCCAATACTCTTGAGATTTCCATTACAACACATCCTTCTTGCTATTTCCCGCGCATCAGTCAAGATCATAAAATTCAACAAAAACAAAGAACCTACAATAACAAGAAATAAAGGAGCAGCAAGATATCTCTGGACACCGCCTCTTTTCAATGATTTTAGAATTAATATGACTCCGAGGATTAGCACAAAAAGAAATAATAAATTCATACATGCAATCAATGTTTCCGGATAATGATCGCCATGCGATGTGAAAAAATCTCCTTTTGCATCGTGAATCTCAATTTTATCAATTCTTGTATAAGCTTCAAAGAAAAGTCCCAGAAATATTAAAACCAAAACGATAAAAAAAGCCTCGAATATCCTCTTCTTCATTAAGAAATTAAACTTCATTATTGGACATTCCTTGTTCGATATTGGACATTCAATTTATGCCTACTTATCCATCAACGATCCCGGCCAGACGTAATAGAATCCTGTCTTCATGTTGCCCAGCGAACTGAGAACACCGAGGTTCACCAGGGAATAATTTCCGCTGGTGCTTGTCCGGGAAGTATTATAGATATTGTCGTCGGGATATTCCTTCCTCCTGTAGACGATGACTCTTGAAGACTTGTCCAGACCTGCGTCCAGGATACACCCTTTGATCGCATCATCCGGATAGCAGATCCCGTCGACAAGCCCGACCTTGAGCGCCTCGTCGGCAAGGAACACCCTGGCTGTCCTTATCCTGTTAAGGTTTTCCGGACTTATCTTCCTGTGCTTCTGCACGAGCGAATAGAAATGTTCGTTCAGTCCATTGATGATCGACTGGAAAATCTCATCCTCCTCCTTGGTATCCTTCCTGAAAGGCGAACCCATGTCCTTGTTCTCACCGGACTTGCTGACATACATCGAAACCCCTATCTTTTCGCAGAGCCCGTCAAGCTTAGGCCTTAGGAAGATCACTCCGACGGAACCTGTGACAGTTGTCGGCTGGCATGTTATCCTCTCGGCGGGAAGTGAAACCATGTATCCGCCAGATGCCGCGATATCCATCATGTGCGCATAAACCTTGCATCCGGTCTTCTGCCTGTAGCTCATGATCTCATGGTAGATGATGTCCGAAGCTGTAGAAGTTCCTCCCGGAGAATTCACCTTCAGGAGTACGGCCTTGATCCTCTTGTCATCAGCCGCCAATCTGAGCTGTGCAACAACGTCTTCAACCATGCTCGAGTTGTCCCTTATTATGTCCATACCGCCTTCCTGGGATATGAACCCGTCAATGTTGATCAGGAGGATCTTCGAGCTGGAAGTCCCTTCCTGGACCGTCTGTTCCTGGAGGGGATCGGTCTTGTCTGTAAGGAAAGTCAGTTTCACGTTCGCGCAGCCGGATAAGATTATCAGGCATATCGCAGAAGCAACTGCATACTTTATAAAATTTTCCATAAACTTCTCCTTTTGTTTATGAAAATTTTATCATGCTAAAATTATTTTACAAATTCATGCGGTTCCCGTCTTTTCAGCAGGGATGATTCGTGCTATACTAGCCGCTCCAATGGACATTAGTAAATATTAACTTTAGTTTACGGAGGAAGGAATGATTGTATCAACGGCACAACTGTTCAAGGTTGCCTATGGTAAATTCGCCATCGGTGCCTACAACATCAACAATCTGGAACAGACCATGGGTCTTTTCCGCGGCTGCCTCGACTCTCAGGCGCCGTTCATCATCCAGATCTCAAAGGGCGCACGCGAATACACAGACA
>JANYBI010000193.1 GCA_025360875.1 Lentisphaerota bacterium | reverse complement strand
AAAAGAAGATAAATGAGCTATAGAACTATCGACTCGCCGAACGGAGTACCTTTCGGTAGGCCTCAATCTACGAATTTTACACCTAAGTTTAGTGAATAAGGAAAAGCGCTCCAGAGAATCAAGGAGAAAATCGACTCTTCTGGAATTGAATTGATTATTGATGAGCAGAAGCGAATCACTTGGAGTGCGGGAATTTAGTACCGCCTTGTTCAGAGAAATTTATTTCTCGTTTAGTTTTCGCAAAATAAATTTTGCGATACAAAGCGGTGATCAGTCTTCGCTAAGAAGCTACGCCTGACACGGTGAATCACCGCAGTCCAAGGTCAGGCTGGAGCGCCTGACGTAAAGACTAGATATATTCCATTAAGACTGCCTCAATTCCGCCAGTTGCCGGTTATATTTCCTTCTATTTCCTAAACCTCTGCTGGATAAAAGTCTGGGGATTGACCCATTTGGTGCCTTTGGCGAAGTCCTCTTCGGGCATGTAGGTGGTATCCCAGTTGGAGCATGAATCGAACGAGTCGTTGTATATTCCGAAGTAGAGATGAGCCCCGAAACCGCCGTTCTCCCAGGTGAAATGCCTGCCGACAGCGCCTATCTTCGCGCCTTTTGACACGGCTTCACCAGCTCTGACCTGTATGAAAGGTGAGAGATGCGAATACATCGAACAGAATTTCTTGCCATCGTATCCAACATGTTCGATGATCACGGTATAGCCCATTTTCGGACTGCGCCCTGCGAACTTCGCAATTCCGTCGCCGACGGATACGACTGTCATGTAGGTCTGGCGCATTGCCACGGTATCACCGAGCCTTATGATGCCCTGTGTCGGTGACAGGCGGTTGCCGTAGGCTTTCCGTGAAGGATCGAAATAATCCCTTATTGGTGGCACCAGGGATTCAGCCTTGGTCTCTTTCACATCAGTCTTTTCCCTGTCATCCTTTACAAACAGGGGCATTGCGAAAACAAGGCCTTCCAGTTTGATCCTTGATTCACGCTGTTTGTCGAATGTCTCGTTCTGCTCCTTGCTGACTATATAGAGCGGCTCGAACGGTTCGGTCTGACCGAGGAGCTTTAACGCGTCTGAGACAGTGGTGGCGTTCCTGCCGTCCTGTGCTGGTGCAGATCTTCTTTTTATCGCCTTGACAGCTGCTGAAATCGATGCGGCGGCATGAAGGTCGGATTCCTCCTTGAGCGCTGACTCCAGACTGGGAATCTCGCTGTCGGTTCCGTGCCACGAGAAATATTCCGCGCAGATCTCCCTTACTGCCGGATCGTATGATTTCAGGAGTTCGGAGAGATATTTCCTGATTTCTGCGGAATTCGCATTCTGGCTGATCAGGGAGGCGATGGCCGATGTCTTCTCGTTCGACGCCTTGCCTGTCTTCAACATTGACAATGTCTTTGGCGTGAGTTCCGCTGAATAATATCTGGGCAGATAAAGCTCCAGGAACTTCCATGCCGGCTGCTTATCGATGATGTCCATGATCCTTTTCTCATCCGGTTTCTGGAGTTCGAGCTGTTCGAACGCGATGCCTGCGAGCTCGGGGTTTTTGTCCTTTACAAGGTCAGGGAGTACGGATGTGAGCGAGTCGCGGGCATTCTTGTTCAGGGCCGCAAGCGCCAGAAGCCGCGCATCCTCGCTCGGATCATTTTTCAGGATGGCGACGAGCGGGGCTGTGGCGGTGTCGTTCCAGACATGCTGCAGAAGGAAGATCGCCATGAACCTTTTCGGGTTGGGGGCCTTTGTCTCGCGTGAAAACGATTCGCGCGGGCCGCCGAACGATGCGCTGGTTTTCTCGGTCACGAATTCGGTCGTAGCCTGATAGATGAGTCTGGGCATTGCGGCTCCGCCCATTTTACGGATATCGTTTACCGCCATGTTCTGGGCGTTGCTGCTTCCTCCTCCCATCTTGGCAAGAATGGCGTCGACATCCTTGTCGGCCTGCGAAAGGGCTGTCTTGTCGGCCGCGATGGAAACGGCACATGAGATGAAAAGGCCCAGGAGCAGAAGCAAGGCTGTTTTCATGGGGATGTCCTAAATTCAATGTAACTTTGCAAACGGTTTTTTATATTACAGTATCACGGCTAAATTACAATAGCGACGGCGGGAGGCGGCCGCGCCGGAAACGCCGCAAGGCGTGACCGGGGAGGAAAGTCCGGACTCCGCAGTGCAGGAAGTCCTCCTTTGGAGGATGCCGCGGACTATAAGCCGCGGAAAGGAAAGTGCCACAGAGAACATACCGCCCTGAGCTTCCGCGAAAGCGGATAGTGAAAGGTAAGGGTGAAAAGGCGGGGTAAGAGCCCACCGGGTCTGTCCGAGAGGG
>JANYBI010000189.1 GCA_025360875.1 Lentisphaerota bacterium | reverse complement strand
CAAGGGATATGGGAGAGACGGATCCAGGGACATGAATATCTGGCAGACGTCGGCGTCCCAGGCCATCTCCGGATCCACGTTCGGATCGTGCCGGTTCATCATGGGCGAACTGTCGCGGACCACGCCAGACACATAGAGCGCCTCTTCGTCGTACATCATGGAGCAGCGGGCTCCCATCATGTCCGAAGTTTCGGACGCCACATACATGGTGATCTGGCCGGAGAGATCCCAGTCGTCGAGCTTGCCGTCGATCACTACTTTCCCAGGTGTGGGCACCACATACATCTTCTTGTGCCGCCCGAGTCCGCTGTCCGCATTTGCGAACATCGCAAGGAACATAAACGCCAGAATGACAAGACCGGCACCCCTCAAATTCCATCTGTCTCTGCTCATGATTGCTTACTCCTTATATAATTATATTTGATTTAACGTTAAAAACCAAGAGCCCACGTATACATTCCAACACCGTAATAGTCCGGACAGTTCTTGCTCCAGTCAACATGCCCGTCCGCACAGAGCACATTTCCTCCGACAGGCGGACCATTGTTGCGGTGTCACCATCCGGAATATCCCGAACCGCACGGGTTGGACGATGGCGCGTAATACTCGCTGGATCGCATCTGGGACGGTGCGAACTGGCTGGCCTTGACATTGTTCACGTTGGTGACGAAAGTCTTTGAATTCACCCAGCCGAAATAGTCGCCTGGGGTGGATACGGGTCCGCCGTTCCAGGCAGGACCGTAGTAGGCGTAACCTGTCCTGCCGATATCTGCCCGCGCCTTACGGTTCGCATCGGTCATCACTGAGCCGACGCCCACTCCGTCCTGCCAGTAATATCCTTCGGGACAGTACCATACTTCCGGGGGCATATTATCGGTTATTTTCCAGCCGAACTGCTGGATGAAGTTCGGTACGCCCGGATGCGAATTCTGCCTGAGGAAAAGATAGTCGTTGTTGTCACCGCTGTAGTTAATGTCGAAAAGTCCGATCTGCTTGAGGTTGGACATGCAGAGCACCCGCTTCGCCTGTTCTTTAGCGTTCTTCAGCGCAGGCAGAAGCATCGCCGCGAGAATTGCGATGATCGCAATCACCACGAGTAGCTCGATTAACGTGAATCGAGCTACTCTCGCCTTCGCTCCCCGCAGTCGCGGGGCAGCTATGGCGGGCACAGCCACTAAGAGTTCGATGAGAGTGAATCTATTTTTAATTTTCATTTTTACTTTTTCCTCTTCGTCGATGAAATCATCAGATGTTCTTATCTTGTATTTCGCCTTCATCCGACGAAATAACTGTCAGCGGCCGGACTTTTTTGCCGTCGCGCTGCCGGTCAAGGGATTCCAGACATGTGTCAAGAAATGTCAGAACATTCATTCCGATGAACTTCACAGGCACTGCGGCCGGCGGCGGTTCCGGGAAGTTGCAGAATCCGACGACATGGATATCCCGTGGCGAAGCCAGTCCTGCGTCAGCAATCCCGTTTGTTGCAGATTCCACCAGAGAGTCGTCCATGATCATGAGCGCGTCGGGACGTTCCGTTTTCGGACCTTGGAACAGCAGCTGGACAAGTCCGCGGGCGCAGTGGGCCACATCCGGATGGATCCCCTGGATCCACCACGGCTTCACAGTCATTCCGCATTTTGCGGCTTCGTCTATCATTTCCTGTTTCGAACGGTGAATCACATCCGATCCCTTGCCGTGCGCGTTATGCAGGATCGCCAGGCGCCGGCATCTCTGTTTCTTCAGATAGTCCAAGGATTTCCGCATGCTGTCATCATAGTCGTTCGTCACAGCAGGGATTTTGGGATATGCGTGCGCGGACATGAAAGCGATTTTTGACAGATCCTTCCTGCCCATGATCTCCTTGAACAGCGGTGTCTGGGCAATCTGGAAAGGGGCTGAAGCGAAAATTATTCCGGCAAGGCGCATGTCCTGGACATCTTCCTGTAGCCTTTTATAATCCGGTTCGTCGACGTGACCGTTCAGTCCGAAATAGAGGGTGAATTTCCGGTCTGGCGCGTACCGCCCGCTTTTTGCGAGATTCGCAAGCACGCTGAAGAATGATATATCAGGAGTCCTGCCGTCAAGATGGAACGGATATGCGATCGCATAGTTCGAAAGGCATGGAGGATGGCTGGTGACGAAGGTTCCCCTTTTGCCTTCCGATCGGATGAATCCTTCTTCCGCCAGCTTGTCGAACGCCTTCTGTATGGTCACCGGGGTGGTACGGTAGGTCTTCTCAAGTTCGGCGCGGAAAGGCAGCCTTGAGCCGGGCTTGCATCTGCCTTCGGATATCTCCCTGCGGATACGCAGGTTGATCTCGTCCTGAAGGCCGTTCGGTCCCCTTTTGCCCTGTTTCCTATGTGTTTCCGAGGATATCATTCTGGCGGCATCTCCATTTGATATCCTTAATTGTACTATATATTTTATTAAATGCAATATATAGTCATAAATATGATATGCATTTTTTAACCGCAAAGTGCGCAGAGAAAAGCGCAAAGTGCGCGGAGTAATGCTTTATTTTCTTCGCGTTCTCCGCGTATTCTCAGCGTTCTCTGCGGTTAAATCTTGGTGTTTGGTTGCAACACGCAAGCTTCTCCATGATCTTTGCTGCTTACCGCCGCCACGGTCCGAATTCGTACCGTCTGAACGGGAGTTTCCTCGTCCGCGTGACATGTTCCTCCCCGGTCCGGCTCAGTTCGAGCTGGATCCATGACGCGGCACCTGTCTCATGCGCGTAGGTTTCCCCGTCGTCCTCGAAAAGGAATCCTATGGCGCCGTCCTGTCCATAAACCGTAGGCGTTATCTTGAAGACGGTATCCTTCGCAACGTGTTGCACAGGTTCCGCCAGCGGAAGAACGGTCCCTTCGCGTACGAACAGAGGAATACGATCGAGCGCGGCCGGAACAGAGATACTAACACCTCCGTCATACCTTTGGTGCGTGTGGAAATCAAACCAACCGCCTCGCGGCAGGTAGACGGTACGCTCTTTCTGGCCCGGCGTTACCGGCGCCGCCAGCAAGGCGTCCCCTATGAGATATTGATCATCGATTTTCCAGACCGCCTTGTCGTCGGGATAGTCCATCACCAGAGCCCGGAACGGCGGACGCCCTTCCTGGCAGTATCTGGCAAAAGCCGTGTACAGATATGGAAGCAGCCGCATGCGCAGCTCAAAGGCCTGACGGACCAGATCCGTGGCCTGCGCAGCATCTGCGGCCGACATCGTATCACCCTGCGTCCATGGCGGATTCCTGATGTACCACGCGTTGACAAGCGCCTGCGGTGACAGCACCACAGCCTGAATCCTCCGTACCAGATCCTCCACCGAAACCGCATGCCGGACTTCGGGACACCAGAGCAGTCCGGTGAAACCGCAGTTCACGACGCCGCGGAGGAAATCGCGGAAATCGTAGAGATCGCTGTACAGGACAAAGGGATATCCGGCAGCCAGCGCGTGCGAAGATCGCACTTCGGAATAGTGCCGCTGACCATGTTTGCGGAACGCTCCTTCAAGAGTCTGCTGGTAGCGTATGCCCAGAAGCGAATGCATCTGTTCGCCGTCAACGCCGCTGGGAAAACGGGTCCATTCCGGGAACGACCATGCCCACGAAATGTAATCGCTGTGGTCGCATTCATCCAGCATGAAACCTGAGATGCCATGCGAGATCAGCGTACGTTCGTGATGATCGGCGAAAATGTTCTGCGCCTCTGCCGTCACGAAATCCGGAACCAGTCCCTCGAACGCCATCTCATCGCCGCAATACGGACGGATCGCGGACGCGATCGGAGATTCGGGATGCACGAAAGCGTGT
>JANYBI010000181.1 GCA_025360875.1 Lentisphaerota bacterium | reverse complement strand
CCGGAGAACCAGCCCCAGCCACCATCGGACAGCTGCATGAAGGCAAGCGCCTTCAATCCGTCTGCGACCATGTCATTGAGCAATACCTCGTCAAACACTGGATTGCGGTCAAAGCGCTTCCACTGCTTCGCGCGTTCCTTGTCATCGCCGATCTCCTGAGCATTCAGGTTAGTACGCTTCGCCTCTATATCCTTGAGATTGAGCCCCATGTCCTTGAGGATCTTCTGCGTAATTACCGTCGGCAGGAACCTGTTGATCGTCGATTCCGTGCATGCATACGGATAATCCGCGAGATACGGCAGCGCGTCGACCATCGCACACGCCAGGCTCGGTGAGAACCTGACTTCAAGCCGGCTCTCCTCCACTCGCCTCTCCCCGGGAACGTCAATTGTGAAATTCGCAGATCCGGTCACATCCTTTGCGGATATGTTGCCGCTGAACGGAACCATCTTCATCATCCCATGGACATATACCGGGAATTTCATCTCCATCGCATCGCTGTCGCCCTCGGTGACAGCCTTCATCCTGACAGTGACCTCGCCCTCTTTCAGGACGGACACGCGCCAATCGACACGGACTTCGCCGCCGGCATCGATCTTCACATCCCTGGCGCCTTTGTTCTTCGCATCCATGAGTGACAAGTTGCCGCCGTCGATCTCCAGCGCGACTTTTGCGGATTTCGCATCCTTATAGTAATTATGGACGATCGCCGAAAGCACAACTTCATCTTTTTCGACGAAGAACCTGGGCGACTGGAGTCGTACAATGAAATCTTTCGATGTCATGACTTCCGTCTCGCCCTGTCCGACTTTCGTCCCATGCGTCATTGTCCACGCCTTGACTTTCCAAGTCGTGAGATTTTCAGGCATTGGAATCTCGATATCGGCCTCACCTTTCTCATCCGGTGTAACCTTTGTGGTCCAGAACGCGGTATCCGCGAAATTCTTTCTCACGGCTACACTCCCCATCTCGCCGCCTTCATCTCCTCCGCCTACCACTCCCGGGGCTGCGTCCGTCTCCCTTTCGGCCCTATCAAACGCATCAGCGCGCTGCGCCATCTTCATTGCATTATTTGCGCCAGGAGGTGCCGGAACTGCCGAAGCCGCTTCGGCAAGCATCATCCCTCTTGCCGCGCCACCTTTTCTTTTCACCATATCTTTTCCTCCAAACCCTCCGAGCATCATAACGTTTCCGGCATCTTCATCAATATTCCCGAAAACACCCAGGGGTTGCATCCCAATTTCCTTTTCCTTCATGAGACTGTAGAAGAATTTGTCAAGATTGCTTTCAGAGTTGGCATTGTGTGAACGCCTCCATTTCCAGAAGAAATCCTTGATCTCCGGAACATTCGATCCGCCGCTGATGTATTCCACAGACTTGTCATAGACCGTGACAACCACTGAGCCTGAAGTGAGAGGCTTTCCGAAGAAATCTGTGATCTTGATTTTTGCCTTGGCCTTTTCGCCTGGTTTATATTTTTCCTTTGACGGAATGACATCCACATTCAGCACCCTCTTCTCCGGCGGAACAACCAGCTCTTTTACGGCCGTGTATATCCTGCCGTCGGAAACTGTCAGCGCTTCAACAAAGATGTTCGGCATGTCCTTCTTGCTTATCTTGATCTCCTCGAATGCCGTCTTCCCCTTCAGTCGCACGACCCTTGGCGAAAGATAGACACCGTTTGCAGGTCTGACAAAAAGCAGGACAGTGCTGTCAGCCTGATTCGTGCTTATCATAATCCTGGCGGTGTCGCCATCCTTGTATTCGGGCTTGTCATTCACAACCTCGACATCGTTGAACCTGAAATCATTGTCCGCTTCGCCCTGGGCATGCACAGTGAATATATATCCGCCTTCAATGGTGTTCCCCTTTGCATCCTTCAGCGAGTATGACAGCCTGTACTGGCCCTTTTCCGCAGCCTTTATCTGCTGGCTGGCTAGCCCTTCATCATTCGTATCGACCTTCCAGCTCTGTATCGCATTTTCAACAGGCTTGCCTTCAGCATCATATTTTATTTTCAACAGCTTGAGAGTTCCAGTCCCCTTGACAGGCTTGCCATCGACGGTCCTGCCTGCGAAACTCGCATTGACCGCATCTCCCACCTGGTAAAAACCATGATCAACCCAGCCATAGACGCTGAACGGTTTCCGTGCGGCGATCACGCTTCCCTTGCCATATATCGTCCGACGCGACTGGTCAACGACCTCGGCCGTAATCTCATACCGGTGATCCTGGTCGCCGTGCAGCGCCTTGGCGACAGAACTGTCAATCTCGATTTTGACGATCCCGTCATCGCCGATCTGCACTTCGTTCTCCATGACAAGCTCGGGCGGTTCATTCCTCATCGG
>JANYBI010000160.1 GCA_025360875.1 Lentisphaerota bacterium | reverse complement strand
TGGCCGGATTTTGCGAGACTCGCAACCTGCTTCTCGAATATCTCTGTGCGGACAGCACCCGGAGAAGCTTCGGGAAGAACCCTGTGATATGTCCAGATTAGAATGTTCATTTGATTGCAATCCAAATTGAACATCCAACGTCCAACATTCAACTTTGAACATCGAATTTTAAATTCAAATTCATTCGAAGTTGGAAGTTTGATGTTGAGTGTTCGATGTTGATTCTTAAAGCGAGTAATCTATCCTTTCAAAATTATATGGCAACAGTGTTGAAAAAATCTCTATAAGATATAAGATTTACAGTTCGGATAAAATTAACACAGGAGATTCACATATGGCTGATTCATCAATGAACCGGAATACATATCTTTCCAAGAACGTGGGAAGCTTCGAGGACGTTGTTGAGATACGTGGCAAGCGGTATCTGAAGGTGGAGGATCTCCGCTACGGGACTAATCCGCATCAGCCCGCCACCTATTACAAGCCCGAGGGCATGGTTTGTCCGATCGGCGACATGCAGGTGCTCAAGACCGGCAAGAGCGGATTGTCACAGACGAATCTCGAGGATATTTCCTATGCGCTCAACATCGTCAAGTATTTCGACAGGCCTGCGTGTGCGGTCATGAAGCACGTGAATCCCAGCGGTGCAGCCGTCCAGCGTGGGGAGGAGACGCTGCGCGACGTATACATCAAGGCCAGGGACTGCGATGCCAGGGCCGCTTTCGGCAGCGCAATAGCTTTCAATGTGGAGGTCGATGCCCAGGTCGCCACGGAAATCATGGGCACCTTTACCGAGTGTGTCGTCGCACCCTCATTCGACAAGGATGCGCTGGTGATTTTCAATGATGCCGACAAGTTCAAGCTCAACAAGCAGATCAGGATAATCAAGTGCGGGAACATTTCAGCACTTCCAAGATACGTCGGCGAAGCCGCTGACACCCATAGCACTCTCAAGGTGCTTGCAGACGGTTCCATTGTCGTTGCAGCTCCTTTGCTGACGCATCTCAAGTCAGTTGCCGATCTCAAACTTGCATCCGCTGAAAGCAAGAATCTAGGCACAGTCGTTTCAACAGTCAAGCCAAAACCGGGCCAGATCGAGGACATACTCGCCGCCTGGTATATAAACCTCAATGTGCGCTCGAACGGCGTTGTCATCATGAAGAATGGGCAGACGCTTTCCGTCGGGACAGGCGAACAGGACCGCGTCGGCGCTGTCGAACAGGCGGTCTGGAAATACAACAATAAGTATCAGGGCGATGAGAACATCAAGGATGCCGTAATGGCGAGCGACGGATTCTTCCCTTTCCCGGACGCGGTCGAAGTAGCCGCCGAAGCCGGAGTTTCCGCGATGATTTCACCTCCGGGCTCGATCAAGGATGCGGAAGTCATCCAGCGGGCCAATGACCTTGGCGTAGTGCTTTTCCATGCGCCGGAGAGATGCTTCTCGCACCACTGATTTTTCATTGCCGGGGCAATGAAAAATAACATAATAATATATTGGAGAATAAAATGTCAGAATCATTCCTGCAGAAAAATTTTGCCCAGAGAATTGGCGGAGACCAGTTCGGCAAGGATACTAAAATCTACAAGTTCGAGAAGATAAAGCGGGCCAAGCGCGCTGCCCTCCAGGCCAATCCCGGAGCCGAGATCATCGACATGGGAGTAGGGGAGCCTGATGACATGGCGTTTCCTGAAGTTGTCGAATCTCTCTGCAGGGAGGCGGCGAAATGGGAGAACCGCACATACACCGACAACGGCATAAAGGAATTCAAGGATGCGGCGGCACGTTACATGAAAGCTCTGTACAAGGTTGAACTCAATCCTGAAACGGAGATCTGCCATTCCATAGGTTCAAAGGCCGCACTGTCGCTTCTTCCGGCATGCTTCATCAATCCCGGCGATATCACGATCATGACGATACCCGGCTATCCGGTACTTGGCACATGGACGCAATACCTCGGCGGAAAAGTCATCAACATGCCTCTCAACGGGGAGAATGGTTTCTTCCCGGTTCTCGATTCGCTTTCCAAGGAAGAATGCGAAAAGGCGAAGCTGCTCTATCTCAACTATCCCAACAATCCGACGGGTGCATCGGCGTCCGCCGAACAGCTTGAGAAGGCTGTGAACTTCGCAAAGAAGAATAATATCCTCATTGTTTTCGATGCTGCATACGCGCCTCTAAATTTCCAGGGCAAGCCGCTCAGCATACTTTCTATTCCAGGCGCAAAGGAATGTGCTGTGGAATTGCACAGCATGTCAAAGGGTTTCAACATGACTGGCTGGCGTCTGGGCTGGGTCTGCGGAAACGAGCTTGCCGTCAAGGCGTTCGCGAACGTGAAGGATAATGCCGACAGCGGTCAGTTCGCCGCCATCCAGAAAGCTGCCATTGCCGGACTCGACAACCAGTCGAAGATCACTCCGATGATATGTGAGAAATATGAACGCCGTCTGAAGAGCATGGTGCAGACACTGAAGTCGATCGGGTTCCCCGCAAAAGTTCCGCATGGTTCCTTCTACCTCTATGTGAAATGCCCAAAGGCCGCGGAAGGGAAATATTCTGCGAAATTCGCAAATGCGGAGGAGTTCAGCCAGTGGATGATCAGGGAAAAACTCATCAGCACGGTTCCGTGGGATGATGTCGGGCACAATGTGCGTTTCAGCGCGACGTTTGTTGCCCAAGGTGGAAAGAAAGAGGAAGATCGAGTCCTAAGCGAATTCCAGAAACGCCTCTCCGATGTGAAATTCGTATTCTAATGCAGAACAGGCATCTTACCTGTTTATAAAAATCCGTCCAATTCAAGGGCGGATTTTTATTTACGGCCCATTTTCCTGTTGAAGAAATTCAGGATTGCAAAGATAGTTTTCGCAAGGCCGACGGCGATTATGCCGTATATCATGCAGAGGATCGCAAATATCAACAAGGCTCCAAGCCAGCCAATAATAAAGATATAATCGGATGTGAAAACAGAGGCTATAAGGACTAGAAGTGTCAAAAAGCCAATAAGGCCAAGCAAGAACTTTTCCCATGCCTTATGAAATTCTGGACTTTCCTCCCACATGTTGACCTGCTTTCCTTTACTGTCTGTCCAGTGCCGCCCGCACTTTCTCCGCCAGATTCTTGCTCGAAAAAGGCTTCTGGATGAAATTCACACCGTCGTCAAGTATGCCGTGTGATGCGATGACGCTGGCCGTGTATCCGGACATGAACAGACGCTTGATGTCCGGGTAAATGGACATCAGGTTCTTGGCCAGATCCCGTCCGTTCATTTCCGGCAAGACCACGTCTGTAAGCAGCAGATGGATTTCGCCGGAATACTTTTCGGCTAGGCGGATCGCTTCACTTGGAGTGCCTGCAACCAGCACCTGATAACCGAATCCATCCAGCATCGTCCTTGTCATATTCAGGATCACCTTTTCGTCTTCAACCAGAAGAATGGTTTCATGGCCCCGCGAGACTGATGTCGCCGTGCCTTTTACCTGTAGCTGTTCGGCCTTGTCTACGTGGCGGGGCAGATAGATTTTGAAGGTCGCACCTTTTCCCAGCTCAGTAGTTACGTCTATAAAGCCATTGTTTTGTTTGACGATGCCGTATACTGTTGGCAGGCCCATGCCGGTGCCTTTGCCTATTTCCTTGGTGGTGAAGAAAGGCTCGAAAATATTGGTCAGCGTCTCCTTGTCCATGCCGCAGCCGGTGTCGCTCACTGTGAGCAGAACGTACTCTCCTGGGACAAGGTCTTCATGGGTGGCGCAAAAAGCTTCATTGAAGACGGCGTTTTCCGTTCTGATCGTGATTTTTCCCACGCCCGAGACGGCATCACGGGCATTGACGCAGAGATTCGTCAGGATCTGATCAAGCTGGGAGGCGTCCATCTTGATCTGCCATAGGTTTATGTATGGAATCCAGACAAGATTGATGTTCTCGCCGATGATACGGCGCAGCATCTTGAGCATCCTTTCCACTGTGTCATTCAATTCGAGCACCTTTGGAGTGATGGTCTGCTTGCGGGCAAATGCCAGCAGTTGACGGGTGAGGTCAGCGGAGCGAGTGGCGGCTTTCTGGACTTCCTGCAGGTCTTCAAGGAGCGGCTGCGTCGTCCCTAACTTATCCATAGCCATTTCAGTGTGCCCTAGAATAGCTGTCAGCATATTGTTGAAATCGTGCGCAACTCCGCCTGCGAGCCTGCCGATGGATTCCATTTTCTGGGCCTGGACTAGCTGCACCTGCAGCCTTTCCCGTTCTTTCTCCGCCAGCTTGCGTCCGGCAATGTTCTGTTCGAGCTGGCGGTTGGTCTTTTCCAGCTGTTCCATCTTGTCTTCCAGTTTGCGGATAAGTGTTTCATTATATTGCTTCAGATAGATGGATTCATCCTCTTCTGGCGGTTTTGCTTGGACGGTGGATTGACTTACAGATTGCCGGGTAGTTTTCCGGATGATCTCCATGAACACGTCCGGTTCCTGTGGTTTGACGATGAACCGATCGGCCCCAATGCTTAGTGCAAATTTCTCGTCACGTTCATCTGTGTAGGTGGCGGTGTAGAAGACAAATGGGATTGATTTCAAACGCAGATCCTTCCTCCATTCACGGCACAAGGCGAACCCGTCCATTACCGGCATGAGGATGTCTGAGATGATAAGGTCAGGGGGATTATTCCGTGCCTTGAGCAGCGCATCGGAACCATTTGAGGCGGCTTCAACCTCATAGCCGTTGCCCTGCAGCATGGCGCGCAGGAGGTAGTTGTTCTCCTCCTTGTCGTCCACAATAAGGATTCGGTTCGTCTTCATGCCTGTTTCTCCTACGGATCTTTATCAGGCAATATTCAAATGCCAGCAATAATGCCGTCAAATCATCTTTTCCTCATCTGCTTTGTCCAACACCTCGCGGATCTTGCGGGACAAATCCCCCATCGCGATGGGCTTCTGGATGTAACGGTCATTCATCGCGTCCTGGATGCTTGTGTCATCGACATGGCCGGACATGAAGAGCGTCTTCAATCTGGGACAGAGCGTGGACATGCGCTTTGACAGATCCAGTCCGCTCATTCCCGGCATCACCACATCGGTCAGGAGAAGATGGAGCGGCCTCTGATAGTGTCTGGCCAGTTCAAGCGCCTCGACGCCGTGGGAAGCCGGGAGGACGGTATAACCGATAGACTGGAGCATGACCATGATGAGATCCTTGACTATTTCTTGGTCATCCACTATCAGGATGGTCTCGGTGCCCCGCGGCATGGCCGATGTCGTCTGATTCGCGTAAATTGCAGGATCCTTTTCCAAGACCTGCGGTAGGTATACTCGGAAGGTGGTTCCTTTTCCCAATTCGCTTTCAACGTCGATAAAACCTCCACTTTGTTTTACAATTCCATATACGGTAGCGAGCCCAAGGCCTGTACCTGCGCCTTCAGCTTTGGTAGTGAAAAAAGGTTCAAAAATGTGCGTCTTGACATTTTCATCCATGCCGCAGCCTGTATCGACCACTGCCAGCATGACGTAAGGGCCCGTCTTGACTTCGCCAGGACGGCTCCGGGCATAGGCCTCGTCAATCTCCACGTTTTCAGTGGAAATGGTCAGAGTGCCGTTACTGGACATCGCATCCCTGGCATTGACGACCAGATTCATAATCACCTGTTCGATCTGCCCAGGGTCGGCCTTGGTCTTTTTGAGCGTCGGAGAGGGTACCGTCTTTAGGACGATGTTTTCACGGATGAGCCTACGGAGCATTTTTTCCATGTCGGAAACTATGGTGTTGAGATCCAGGATCATTGATTGCTGGATCTGCCTGCGGCTGAATGTGAGGAGCTGGCGGGTCAGGTTGGCAGCCCGGTCTCCGGCCTGTTTAACCTGTTCCAGGTGGCTCTTCGTGGATACGTCAGCAGGAGAGGTCAGGAGCATGAGCTGTGTATATCCGTTTATCACCTGGAGCAGATTGTTG
>JANYBI010000149.1 GCA_025360875.1 Lentisphaerota bacterium | reverse complement strand
GAGCAGCGCCATCTTGTCCGGCAGAGACGCCCCCTGATAATATGCAGTACCGTCGGTCAGTGTTTTCGTCACATTCCCGACTGCATCCAAGGTGTCGTTGCTTGTAAACAGGTTGGTATCGCCCACCGTTACACTGTGCCTGAGACCAGTGAGTCGTCCGGCAGCGTCATAGGAATACGCGGACTTTGTCCCGTTCGGGCGGAGCATCTGTGTAATCTGTCCACGGGCATTGTAAGTAAGATCATAATCGCCGGTGGCGTCACCTGTAACAGCGACCTTGGTAATTGCATTTGTGGAGCGTCTTTCCCCGACAAGATCGGTACCGGGATTGTTCTTCAGTATTGATGGAATTGGAATGCGGTTGAAATCGTCATAAGTGTAAGTGACGATAAGATTGTTGTCAGGATATTTGATTGTCTTGAGCTGCCCTCCCGGATACCATTCCAAATTCACCTCTATCAAGTCCGGATAGGTGATTTTCGTAATACGATTATTTTGATCATAGACATAATCCGTGACGGAAGCTGTCGTCCCCAATGTGTCTGTCCGTCTTGTGACGTTGCCGTTGGGATCGCGCACATAGTTGACTTTAGTTGCCGGCGTGGTGGCTGTCGCCGGAGTTTTGTCGGAAAGCCGTCCATCAAAATCATAATTGTAATTGATGGTCTGCTTGCGGGCATTTGTGGTGGATGCGATCTGGCCGGTCTTCGTCCGGGTCATGGTGCTATACTTCAGGAGCGGATCCATGACACTCAGCAGGCGGCCGTTTGCATCGTATTTATAAAATGTGGTGGAATTATTCGAGTCCCTGAAAGATACGAGGTTGCCCGTGCTGTCGTATTCGCGCACGACCTGGTAGCTTCTGGCATCCGTAAAGATTGTCGGCCGTCCCGCGCTGTCATAGGAAGTCGAGGTTGAGCGCAGGAGCGGATCTACGGTTTTGATCAGTCTGTTGTCCATATCGTATTCCATCTGGGTGACCTTGCTGTTGGGATCAAGGATTGTCTTGATGGATCCCAGTTCGTCGCGTGTAGCTGATGTAATTTCCCCGAGTTCATCAGTAAAGGTGGTTTGTCCGAAAGCAGTGTAGCCATTCAGGTATGAGGGTGTTCCACCAACAGAATCGTAGGTTACAGTTTCCAGACGGTCGTTGTTGTCCCAGGATAGAGATTTTGATTTGCCATTTGCATCCTGGATTGAGATGCAGCGTGAAGCGACATCATAAGCAAACGTTGTCGTTTCCAACAGGGGACTGACAACTGTAGCCACCTCCCCTTTGTCATAGGTGAAAGTCGTATCATTGCCGCGTGCGTCCCTGAACGTCACAAGTCGCCCGTTACCATAATAGAAGAAATAGCTGATATTGCCGAAAGGAGTGGTCACGCTTATCGGCTGGTAATTTTCATAGGCGTAAACCCATGGATAGCCGAAGGCGTCTTCCATCCTGGTCATATCGTTGGTGACAGCATCGTAAAAATAATTTGTGACATTTCCAAGAGCGTCGGTCTGCTTGGTCATATTGCCCCGTGGATCATATTCATATGTGAAGGTACCACCTTTTTCGTCTGTGACAGATACCGGAAGTTTCGCGGAGTTGAAGGCGAAGCTGCGGATATTTCCCAGCGGATCCTTTATTGATGTAGTCTGCCCTCCCACATTTGATATGAGAGTTGACTGTCCATAAGGATCCGTGCGTTTTACAGTATTCCCGTCAACCAGCAGCTCGTAACTGATTGCGCCGTATGCGCCCGGACGAGTGACAGAGGAGAGGTATTTGTCGCCATTGCTGACACCGATCCTGTCTTTATATGAGAATGATGTTGTGTTTATTCCTTCTGTTGACATTGAAGCCATAAAGCCGTTGGAGTCGTAGGTATAAGCACCATGGTAGTTCTTCATATCGGTAATGCCGGTAAGATTTTTTCCGGTATAACTGAAAGCGACAGAGCGTCCCAGCATCGTTATTCCGGTACAAAGTCCGGTGGCAGCATCGGGGTTGTAGGTGAAATTGATTTCCCTTAGGGATGGATCTGTTATCTTAGTGACTACGCCGCTGGTTGCATCGATGTCGAGACTTGTAGTATTGCCGAACTGGTCTGAGATGCTGGAGAGATGGAACAGACTGCCGCCGGAGTTGCTGTCCGTTTTAGCATAAGTGTATTTCAGGTGGGAGGATTTCAAAGTAAGCTCGAAGCTCGGGACAGCATGCTTGTAGACAAGCTTGTCGTAGATGCCTTCAGGAGATATCAGGATCAACTCCGCCTCCGGTCCCGAATATGTGCCTAGATCCTCGCCTTTAGGAGTGGTAAAGGTCAGACTTCTTCCACTGCCATTGACAAGCTGTGCATTCGTGCCTGAACGTCCGATCACCGACTCATAACGGAAGCGCCAGTTCTTGCCGAACGGACCGATATTGGTCGCATCGTCCGCACAGGGCTGTGAATTGTAGACCAGCTTGAGGTTGATCGGCGCGCCCAGGGTCTTCATATAGAAAAGAGTGCCTTCCAGGACAAGATTCAGGGATGCGGTATTGACCCGGTATTGGGGAAGCCCGATGTGGTTCGGAGGGGAGTCCTGGGCATCAAACATCGTATTTGGAAAATCTGCACTGCCGCCAGTACGTGCCTTGAACCATGGTGCAGACACTGAAAGCTTTTCCGACAGGCCTCCGCACCAGAATGTTTTTTTCGCGGAGCAGAGAGCGTATGTTTCATCCGACGTGGGCAGCGTCCACCTCTCCCATGTACGGCCGTCCTCGGAGGTCCAGACGTCTCCGGCGCGGCGTGTCGCAACGACGAATAAGCCTTCCGCATAAGTTACGCTTGAAGTCCAGCTGTTCAGGGAAGCTACTGCTTCAAAGCCTGGCGCCGGTGCGCCATCAGACCAGTTGGCTCCATTGTCGTTTGACCATTTTGGGCCGGACAACGAGGCCGCAACAATCGTTGTCTGGTTCGAAGCAAACTTATATCCCGGAAGATCGTCGCTCTGGGTAGAGAATTGCGAAGTTCCAGCCGCGGGATCGGTCCAGGTTGTATAATCAGTCCCATTGGACTTATAAACTCCGTTTGATCCGAGCGCATACCAACCACCAAGCGCATATCCCACGCCGAATAATTTAGTAGGGATTGTCTTGAACGTTGCTCCGTCACGGACAACTTTCCAGGAATTGCCATTGTCTTTTGAATAAGTTATCCATCCGTTCCAGCCAGCGGTTAATTCGCCGACAGCAACAAGGTTACCATTGCCGTCACCTGCGACTCCATTCAAGCTGCCGTCCACAATAAGGTCGGAACTCTTGGCTGTCCAAGAGCTACCATTGTTGTCGGATGTAAAGATGCAGGCATTGCCAGAGGCTGGCTTCGCACAGACTGCAATGAAACGTCCTTTTGAGAAAATAACCGAGTTGAAAACAGCAGAAGCGCTCGATGTGCCTCTCTGGGTCCAGTGTGTCCCATCAGTCGAATTGGCAGTGAAGGCCCCTCCAGAGATTTCTCCGACCATGACATATGTGTTGTTGCCGTAGGCCATGCCGTAAATATTGGCACCGACAATCCCGGGATCTTTTGCTGTCCATCCTCCGAGCGTGTCAGCCGCCTGGACTGAAGTAAATAATGCGAGAAGGATGAGTCCCGATAAGGACGCCGTCAGATGTGAACGCCATGAAGCTTGCATATTTCCCTCCGGAGTAAAATAATCGTTCGCGCAACGATAACTATTCTATCCTAAAATGGGGTGAATGTCTAGTAGTTCTATAAACTTTTTTCCAGGGCATCGTATCTTCAGTTTTTTTCAGACTCTTGCATCCATGACCCTGTCGATGATGTCCTCGGTTTCAACCGAACACGGACAGCAAGTCAGGGTGTCGACATGTATTACTCTATTCTTTCCTGGGCCGCAGGCGTTCCATCTTCTGATGAAGCGGGGATTGTTGCTGCCGGCGAATACGGTAACGGTCGATATGCCAAAGGATGCCGCTATATGCTGGAATCCCGAATCATATCCGATGAACTCGTCGCTTGCTGCAATAAGGGCAGCCATCTCGCCGATCCCGGATCTGAATCCTATCAGCCCGCGTGAAATATCCGCCCCCTCAAATTTTCCGAACTGGATATCCCTGGTGCTGTATTTCTTTCTTTTAACAGTCTGCAGTATTTTCCCCGAACGCGCATTCTCTTCCGGACCCAACCCCCTGTCAAGGATGACTACAGTCTTAGGTTCGGAAAGAAGCCTGAGGATCAACTTTTCCTCAAAGCTGCCGGCAACCATCCTGAGTATTTTCCCGCCGACTCCGAAATTGACAACTACGATTTTGCGGCATCCCTT
>JANYBI010000135.1 GCA_025360875.1 Lentisphaerota bacterium | reverse complement strand
TTTACCGGAATAAAATAATAGGCAATAAACATCATAGGTAATTCATGGATACAGACAGCAAGAATAAAGCTTCGTTCGCATTTGTAAAGAAGAAGAGATATCTGGCGATGTGCTGCGAGATCATCCAGCGCGAGGCATGCTACTGCGCCGCCCGTTCGGAAAACATCATCGATATCCAGTTCATCTCGCAGGGATATCACGATCTCGAGAGCGGCGACATGTCAAAGCGCCTCCAGGAGCATATCAACAGCGTCGACCACACAAAATACGAGGCCATCGTCATGGGGTTTGCGCTCTGCAACAATGGGATAGTCGGGCTCAAGAGCGTGAACATCCCCCTTGTAATACCGAAGGCGCACGACTGCATCACCCTCTTCCTTGGCAGCAAGGAAAAATATGAGGAATACTTCAACGCCAACCCCGGGACATACTATCTCACAAGCGGCTGGATGGAACGTGACAGCGAGAATCTGGTCAAGATGGAGAACACCGTCATGTCAAAGCTCGGTCTGGACAAGAGCTACGAGCAATATGTCGCAGAATATGGCAAGGAGACTGCGGATTACCTGATGGAAACTCTCGGTGGCGGTCTTGAGAAACATTACGACAAGGTGTGCTTCATAGACATGGGCGTGGTCGATTCAACCCTCTACCGCGAACAGGCGAAGAAAGAGGCTGTAAAACGGAATTTCAAGTTTGAGGAGCTGAAAGGCGATCTGCGGCTTATGCAGGATCTGTTCGACGGGAAATGGGTTCAGGAGGATTTCCTGATCGTCAAACCTGGCGAGGAAGTGAAACCCAGCCACGACCACTGCATCCTCAAGTGCGGATAAATTCGCCTGCGGTGAATTTATTAACGGAATGATTTCTGGTATTAGAGAACATAATAAAAGGAGACATGGCATGCAAGACGAGCGCTATATGACATATATGGGCAAAGGCCCGAAAAAGATTGTCCATTGGGAACACTGGTCCTGTCCGGACGCGGAGACATTCCTGACCGGGATCGACTACTACGACCATCCGAAACTCTGCCGGGAGAAACTGGCCAAGCTCTATCCCCAGCTCGAACTCGGCATACCGGAGACTGACGCGCCCAGGATCCGTCCGGAGAACCAGGCCGACAAGTCACATGGCCGCTGGGGCGATTCCTATCGCGACCACTGGCAGCAGGATGAGGCCAGCAGCCGCTTCAAGAGCATTGACGACATGATGCGTTTCAGCCCGCTGGAACAGGCGGACTTCAACGGGTGGCACGTTGTGGAGGACGGAGACTACAGTTCGGAAGAAGTCATATACGAACGTTATCGGAAAAGATTTCCTGCGGAATGGGGCAACAAGGCTCCTGAAGGAAGTTCGGCGGGAGTTTTTTTCTACAACACCATGTTCATGTGGCCGATGCTGGTCTTCGGCTATGAAAATTTCATGACGATGTGCCTGGAGCCGGAATTCGAGCGCATCATGGACGAGTTCGCTGAGATAAACCGCCGCGTCTTCAAAGCTTTCGCACGGCTTCCTGTGAACTTCGTGACGTGCCACGACGACATTGTGCTGAGCAATGGGCCGGTATGCAGTCCGGAATGGATGCGCAAGTTCATATTCCCCAGATACGAGGAGTACTGGGATATCGTGAAGAAATCGGGCAAGGAGGTCATTTTCATGGTGGACGGATGTGTTGACGCCTTTGCCGACGACGTGATGTCGTGCGGAACCAGAGGCATAATATCCGAACCTTATACCGACTACAAGGCGCTAGCCCGCCGCTACAAGAACTGCTTCATTGCCGGCGAAGGCGACAACCGGGTGCTCAACCGCAACAATCCCGCGGAAATAAGGAAGATGGTGGAGTCAATGGTGGAGACTGGCAGAATGTCCCAGGGCTACATGATGTGCATAGGAAACCATATTCCATTCAACACTCCCCCGGAGGCGATCAAGCTCTACCTTGATCTATCTGCGGAACTGGCATACAGGAACTGAGGCTCTGTAGCTGAATATCCAATATCCAACACGGAATGTCCAGCAGATGAAGGGAAGTAAGACAAACGCATTCAATGGTCGGAATAAGTGAGGTGAGTTTCCTGCCCCGCCGCATGCCTGGGGTAACCCGCCTATTTAAAAATTATCGGGCTCCCTTCGACAAGCTCAGGGCAGGAAAGCCCAACATACTGTTATTGAATAAAAATCCTATTAGCCTCAAAAACCAAGCTAAACGCTTACGGTTAAAAAGATAGAATTCCCTTGGATATTGGACATTCCGTGTTGGACATTGGATATTCAATTATATTTCTTGTGTTTGCCATTCATCACGGTATGGTATTCCCTTCGTAAACCGCTTGGGAATATTCAATGTTCACATATATACTGAGAAGAAGTGCATATTCGCTCCTGGTCATACTGGGAGTCATGCTGCTGACATTTGTCCTTTTCCGGTTCGCGGCCGGAGATCCGGCGGAAATACTACTCGGGAAAAATCCTTCGCCGATGGAAGTGGAACAGCTCAGGAAAGACCTGTCATCCGACAAACCGCTTTTCTGGGGGAACTGGCGCAAATCAGAAATCTACCGTTCTGCAACATTCAACGACAAGAAGGAATATTCGGGAATCAAGCTCGAAGGCGCCACCGAATACTGCAAGGGGTTCATGAGAATCGCGCCGGGCAAAATTTCCTTCGCGCGCAATTTCGAGGCGGACGATTCCAAAATTTCCGTGAACATTGTTTTCCGCGGTTCGCTTACGCTCGATGATAAAACTTATTTTTCCAGTTCCTGGAAAAATAAATTTATAGGACTAAGGGATCCGAAAGAGAGCCTTTCCCTGTCAACCGACAAGGAACTTGAACTGCAATCTGTTGAATTCTACAGGGAGCATAAGCCGCCATGGGACAGCCAGTTCCTGGCATCGTTTGGAGAAATAGTGAAATTCACGGGTGTTTTTCCCTATCTCAGTTTCCTTAATTTCGGCAAGACGCTTCTGACAAAGGAGGACATCAGGCATGTGCTCTGGAGGGGAATGTGGCCTTCACTCTTCCTCATGCTTCCGATCTTCATGGGGGAACTCATACTGGGGATAGCGCTGGCGCTCGTATCTACCGCGTTCAGGGGGACATGGATCGACAGGACGATCGTCATCGTATCTGTCGCCGGCATGAGCATAAGCTATCTGGTCTTCATAATCTTCGGGCAGTGGTATCTCGGATATTATTTCAACTGGTTCCCCGTGTGGGGCTGGGGATCGGCGAAGTATCTCGCTCTTCCGGTCATAATCGGAATCCTGAGCGGTCTCGGCGGAGGTGTCAGGTTCTACAGGACTGTTTTCGTGAATGAGTTGAACAAGGAATATCTCAGGACAGCGGAAGCTAAAGGATGTACGACATTCTCCATCTACTGCAGGCATCTGCTCGGGAATGCGCTGATCCCGATTATCACAAGGGCGACAACACTTATGCCGTTCCTCTTTACGGGAAGCCTACTCCTCGAAACATTCTTTGGAATACCGGGGCTGGGGTATGCCGGAATAAATGCGCTGATGAACTCCGATCTGCAGATGATAAAGGCTCTGGTGATAGTGACTTCGTTCCTGTTCGTGATAGTCAATCTTCTTTCAGACATCGCATACGCCTGGGCCGACCCGCGTGTCAGGCTGGAGAGCCAGTAGGAGTTAGAGTGACAAAGGCACATAGGCACAAAGTGGAATCACAATGAAGAATGTTTCCCGTGTTCTTTTCTATTCGCTTGCACTTCACAGCTAACTTTGTGCCTTAGTGCCTCTGTAACTTTGCTACTTCTTCTTCAAAACCCGCAGGCACCGGGATGCTTGTCGGCGTAATGCTGATGGTAGTCCTCGGCGCGGTAGAATTCCGCGGCGGAATGGATCTCGGTTACTATCGGATCTTTAAAGGTTCCTGACTTGTCCATCTTATCCTTCGATGCATTCGCAGCTTTCTCCTGGTCCTTGTCGTGGAAGAAAATCACCGAACGGTACTGCGTGCCCTTGTCCGGCCCCTGCCTGTTGGGCGTCGTCGGATCGTGCATTTTCCAGAAGGCGTCCAGGAGCTGTTCGTAGGAAACCACCTTGGGATCGTACTCCAGATGCACTATTTCGGCATGGCCAGTCTTGCCTGTGCAGACTTCCTCATATGTCGGGAACTGCGTCTTGCCACCCATGAAACCTGCAGATGTCGATACTACGCCCTTGATCTTTGCAAAGTCCGCTTCGACATGCCAGAAGCATCCGGCGCCGAATGTGGCTTTCCTGATATCAGTCTTCTCTTCGGAAAGGGAGGAGTCCTGCATGAAAGAGAGTGCATCAGAGTTTATGCAGTACCTGAGGCCGGTCGGTTTCGGCCCATCGGAAAAGACATGGCCAAGATGGGCATCGCACCTTGCGCACATGACCTCTGTCCGGGTCATGCCATGGCTTGTGTCAATCCTGGTATTGATATGTTTTTCATTGTAGGGCGAGAAGAAACTCGGCCAGCCGGTACCTGAAATGAATTTCTGTTTCGAGGTGAAGAGCGGGAGGGCGCAGCAGATGCAATAATAGATTCCAGGCTTCTTGTTGTCATGCATCATCCCGCAGAACGGGTTTTCAGTGCCTCTCTGTCTTGTTATCATGAACTGCTCAGGAGACAGATGCCTTTTCCATTCCTCGTCGGTCTTTGTTATCTTCTTCATATATGAATAATCTCCCTGGTATTTTTCTTCAGCGGCATTACCGCTGAAGAAAAATACATATAAAAGAGTAAATGTAAATATTAATTTCAGAGGCATATGGTAAATTTACACTTCCATTCATGTTTAACAACACTATCAGGCATATCCATATGAAGGAATTTATTACAGTACCGGTAGGGTTCATAGACGTTAACTGCTATCTGGTACCATCGGAAACGGACGGATGCATGTATATCATCGATCCCGGCTCGGAACCGGAAAAAATCCTTAAGGGGATCGGCAGGTCAAAGTTCAAGGATTTCAAGATCCTGTTGACACACGGGCATGTGGACCACATCGGGGCCATACCGGACCTGATGAAAAAACTTCCCGTGTCCAATCTCTACATCCACAAGGATGAGCTACCTCTCTACAGGAGCCCCGAGAACTGCCTTCTCCCCTGGTTGCCGCCAATAAAGAACCTTCCTGCCCCTTCGACAGAGATCGCAAATTGCGAATTCCGCATAATAAATACGCCGGGCCATACGCGGGGAGCGGTCTGCTTCCTCTTCGAAAGGCTCAATGCCCTCTTCAGCGGCGATACGATTTTCCAGAGTTCAGTGGGAAGGACAGATCTTCCCGGAGGAAACCAGGAAAGCCTGATGAACTCGATCAGGCAGGAGATATTCACATTGCCGGACAATCTTGAAATCTTTCCCGGTCACGGTCCGTCGACCACGGTCGGCTTCGAAAAGGAAAATAATCCATTTATAAATTTTATTTGAACTTTGTTCAAATAAAATTTATTTCTTCAGGCGCAGGAGCTTCATCCAATCCTTGGCCTCCTGGCTTTCAAAGACGACAGATATCACAAAGTAGAGCAGCACGAAGACACTGCCTGTGACAGTAAGCGGGACAATGTCCCTTGGCAGGAACTTTATCTGTATGGAAACCGTGTAGAGATAGACGAAATACGATACCGCAAGCGCATAAACTGAAATCGCAAGCGTCCTCATCACCGACGGGATGATCTGCCCCAGGTGGATGTTCCCGAGTTCCTTCCTCAGCAGGTAAAGCAGGATTGCGCAGTTGAGGAAGGAGCAGATTGTAGTTGAAAGCGCTATGCCGCCCTGTTTCAGAGGCCACATGAGGATAAGGTTGAGGATCACATTCAGCACCAGGCATGAGACAGCGACTTTGACCGGGGTCTTCATATCCTTTCTCGCGTTGAATCCGGACACGATGATCTTTATAGCCGAAAAGGCGGGAATGCCGGCCGCATAGAAGAGCATCGCCCAGACAGTTTCCGCGACTTCACGTTCACCGAACTTGCCACCATAGTAGAAGACATGCACGAGCGGCTTGCTGAAAAGCATGGTGAATACCGCAACGGGAATGCAGAGGAACAGGATATTCTCCAGCGCATGCTTGAAAGAGGAGAGCATGCCCGGAATGTCGTTCCTGGCAGCGTATCTCGAAAGATCGGTGAGCACGACGGAGCCCATGGCGACAGCAAAGACTCCAATCGGAAGATCTATGAGCCTGTCGGAGAAATAAAGTGCAGGCACCGCATAGTCGCTTATGTAGCACGCCATTGTCCTGTCGATCACGAAACTTATCTGCAGGAATGAGGCCCCGATGATTCCAGGCAGCGTCAGGTGATAGAGTTCCTTGACAACAGGTTCGGAAAAGAACCCCGAGACCATCAGTGACGGAAGCATCTTGTCCTTTTCGAGTAGCCAAAGCATCATGGCAAGCTGAAGCACGCCGGACGCCAGCACAGCAATTGAGAGGGCATAGAGCATGTCCATGGGGGTTGAGCTGTAATATGGGCATACGAACACAAGACAGAGTATCATCACAACATTTAGGGTTATGGAAGCGACCGCCGGAAGGAAATAGCGGTTCATGCTGTTCATGACCGATCCGAAAACTCCGATTATGCAGATGAAAAAAGAATATGGCATCAGCACGGGGATGAGCTTGAAGGTCATGAGGACTCGCGGTGGCGCCGATTGGAGGAATGGAATCGCGACGAGCGATATTCCGGAAACAATGATGCAGATGAGCGCCAGGATGATTCCGAGCACGGCGGTGACCACGCTGAGTTTTTTTCTGGCCGAATCCTTGCCTTCACGTTCGAAGGTATAGGTCATTATCGGGACAATTGCAGTACCGAGGGCGCCCTCGCCGAAGAGTCTTCTCAGCAAGTTCGGTATCATGAAGCCCATAGCCCATGCGGTCATGTATCCGCTGCCGCCGACGATCCTGGAAAGGAGCATTTCACGCGCCAGGCCGAGAATACGCGACACGATGGTTGCCAGGGAAACTCCGGAACTGTGCCTAATGAGATTGTGTTTTATCTCAGCCATGAAATTCACATCCGGCCGGGGAAACTATTTATTGTCAAAACATTCGGGAGTCGTGAGCTGCCTGTAGAAGTCGGCGTACAGGTCCTTCTTGTCAGTATTCCTGACCGCAATCGCGACACGCGGATGCTCATTCAGGATTCCAGTTATCATGTAGGGGATTATGTAGCCCCACTCGATCTCCTTCTGAAGATCGACAAAGACGTCCTGCATCACCTGGAGCACCGGTTCAAGCTTGTACTTGGGATCCCGGAGGCAGGCTATGAGAAGCTCGAGCGGGCAGTTACCGGCGCCACGGCCTATTCCATTCACAGTCACATCACAGAACGATGAACCTGCATGGAGAGCCTGTATCGAATTTGCAAAAGCCAGCTGCATGTTGTTATGGGCATGGAAGCCGGTCTTCTTTGTCTTCAGCTCCTTCTTGTAGACGGAAACAAGATTCTCGATGTCATGGGGGTACAGCGAGCCATTGCTGTCGACAACCGACACTGCGGTGACATTGGTTTCGTTCTCGATCTGGCGCAGCCCCTCCTCCAGGTCAAAAGTATTTACAGTTGAAATCGCCATGATATTTATGAATGACTCATAGCCTTTCTCATTTACCAGATTGGCGAGTGCCACGGCCTTGTTGATATCCTTTAGGTATGTGGCGACCCTGACGAAGCTCAGCGGTGATTCGGATGCGGGCAGGAGATCGTCAGGGTCAACCCTGTCGATATCGATCATGACACCCAGCTTCATCCTGGTCTTGGTATCTCCGACAATTTCCCTTACGACTTCGTCCTTGGTGAATCTCCATGGGCCGAATTCCTTTGGGGGGAAGAGCTTTTCTGAAGCCCTGTATCCGATTTCCATGTAGTCCACGCCTGCGGCATCCAGGGCGAGGAATACTTTCCTCACCATGGCATTTGAGAACTTCCATTTATTGATCAGTCCACCATCCCTTATGGTGCAATCAACGACTCTTATATTCTTATTTTCGAACATGACAAATACTCCCAGTTAAGTGTACAAAAAAAGCCCCGCCGTTGAAGCCGGCGGGGCGAAAACTTCTACTTTCAACGGCTAATCAGTTCTGCGGGAAATCCTGATAAATGATATTGTAGATGTCATGGTCCGGACCGACAACCCATTCAGGTTCCATAAGCGGTCCATATCCCCAGCCAGTGTCCCTTTTGCTGTCAGTCGCGCCGGGAAGCGGCATCGGGAAGGTGACGATTTCAACAACACCGATCATTTCGCGGGCGATGAAATAGCCAATACCCTTGAAAAGTCCGTAAGTACATCCGGCAAGACCGCCTTCGTCCTTGTTGACGTCATAAATCTTCATCGGTATCTCAAGGCATCCGAATCCTACATTCACAACGCCCCTGCCAAGCTTCCTGAAGGGATCCCCGGCATTTACGTTAAACGTAATGACTGCCGCGATCGCCACAACAAATCCGACTATCAGCGCTTTCCTTGTAAGTCTCATTACCTACCTCTTATCCTTTTAGGTTTACTCTTCAATTATTGCAAAAAGAAACATAAAAATAAACATAACAGTTGAAAATATACAATAAGAAAATACAACGTCAAGAAGAAACATCATATTTTTTTACAATCTTAAATCCATATGGCTTGACCTTCACTTCCCCCGTATTACTGTTTTCAAATATGTGGTTCAACTTGACTTTCACTTTTATATTCATCCTGGTAACTGCTGCAATCGTTTCATTTACAATGTTCTTGAAACCGCGCAAAAGGTCTCC
>JANYBI010000123.1 GCA_025360875.1 Lentisphaerota bacterium | reverse complement strand
GTCGCTGATGCCGTTTTTGGGTGTGTTTGGGTTGCTGATTTTTGCCGGCATGAGTTTTTTCTTTGCGCTGGCGGAATCGGCGTTGTTCTCGCTGGGAAAATGGCAGGTGCGGCAGTTGTCGGAAAAGTCGCCCGTGGCGGGCGGGCTGGTGGCGCGGCTGCTGGGCGAGCCGCAACATTTGCTGGCGACGATCGTGCTGGGGAACACGGTGGCGAACGCCTCCATTCTGGCCATCACGCTTTGGGCGGCGCCGTGGGGGCATTGGCTGCTGTTCGTGATTTTGCCGGCTTTGCTGGCGCTGATTCTGGTGGGTTGCGAGATCGCGCCAAAGACGCTGGCGGTGCGGGCGCCGGAGCGCTGGGCGTTGCGCGTGGCCCGGCCCATGGACTTCTTGCAGAGGTTCACCGGCCCCTTTCGCCGGATCGCGGAGCGGCTGGACAGCGTGATTCTGCGCGCGGGAGTGCCCAAATCGCTCAAACCGCAAACGGTGATGTCGGATGAGGAATATGAGGAGCTGCTGGAATTGGCGTACCAGCAAGGCGGTTTGGGACGCTCCGAACGTGATCTGATCCTGCAGATTATCCGCTTGGACCGCCGTACGGTCAAAGACGTGATGAAACCGCGGGCGCAAATGGCCTGTCTTTCCGACGATCTCCCAATTGAAGAGATGGTCGTGGCAGTGCGGAAGTATAAGCATCAGCGCGTTCCCATCTACGATGAGGTCCCCGATACGATTGTGGGCATCCTCAATATGTGGAAAATAGAATTATCGTGAATCTATCCGGCCCGCAAGATGCCAGAATAAAAGCCAGGGATGCCTAGCGGCTGGAAAAACAAATCCCTTCAAAAAGGATGAGCTGCAAGAATACATTTTAAACCTGACCCCTTGCGAATCAAACTTCCATCCTCCGGATCGAACTGAAACAAAAAACCCCTACACCTATGCTATTGTCCCAGACAACACTTGTACTTTATCAAAATATTTCCTTCAAGTCAAGAGTTTTGGCAAAAATATCTAGAAAGAATATTCCTGAATTTACAGCGTTATCTTCCCGGATCCTTCAGGTTTGCGGAGATATGCCTGATGGTCTTCAGATCCGGCGCGAGAATCATCTGGTCCTTCATGCGCCAGCGTTCGGGATGGCCCTTCGACATATGATATATCTTTTCGTCGACCTTCAACGTGAGTTCCTGTCCGTTGACAAGCATGCCTTTGAATCCTGATTTGAACAGGATCGGAAGAGCTCCACCAATGTCCCAGAGCTTGACGCAGCCGATGTATGCCAGATATCTGCCCATGGCGAGATACGCTCCTGAGAAGACTGTACAGCAGACAGCCTGTACCGGATTGGGAAGCGCGAGATGTCCCCGCTTCGCGACGTCCTGGCTGACGCTTATAAGTCCGCCGTCGTTCAACGGCAGTTTTCTCGGGCAAAATTCTTCCAGACGGGAAAATTTTATTTTGCAAGAGTTCTCACTGGAACGGCAAAACAGGATAGCATCTCCATCAGTCATGTAGAGTTCTCCAAGCGCTGGAAGAAAGACAGCGCCTTCCATCAGTGTTCCGCCCTTCATGAAGCCGATAGATATTCCCCAGGTCGGGACATGATGCGCATAGGGCGCGGTCCCGTCGATTGGATCGACCACCCAGGCGATCTCCTGGAGCGCAGAGGAGATATACTTTTCGCTTTTTGAGTCGACAGTCTCTTCGCCGATCAGATAAGTTGACTCGGAAGGCCTGTCAAACTCGTGCTTGAGAAGGTTTTCAATCTCGGAATCAGCCGCAGTTATGAGCGAACGGTCGCTCTTGAATTTCCAGGAGCGGTTCTCGTAGTGTTTAAGGGCTATCTCGCCGCATTCCGCAAGAAGCGCACAAATCTCTTTTCTGTTCCATTTGTTCATTTTGTCAAGAGAATATCCCTGCGCATGTTTTGCAAGCCAGCCACGATACTTTATAAAATATTCCGGACGGAATATTTTATTATTTGACAAGTTGACAAGTTAGAGGAGAAGACTATATTACCAACAGAAAGGAGCAGCACCATGAAGAACATGCAGGTCGGATATCTGAAGACTCATTTCTCCGATGTCATAGAACAGGTGATAGGTGGGGAAAAGATTACAATCAACTATGGCCGAAAAAAGGAGAAAGTCGCCGTCATCGTCCCCTATCCGGAATATGCCGGGACAAAGAAGCGTGCCATAGGCATAATGGAGAAGAAGGCGTCGTACAGGATCAGGGACAACTTCAAGATGTCAGACGAGGAGCTGCTGGATTCATGAATCTCCTCCTCGACACACATACCCTTATATGGGCCGCATTAGATACCGGAAAAATAAGCGATGCAGCCAGGGCGGCAATCGTCGACCGGAAAAACAATGTCAATGTCAGCGTCGTCTCTTTCTTCGAGATATCTCGCAAATATGCACAGGGACGTATTGAACTCAAAGGTGTCCTTCCCGATGACTTCCCGAGAATCACAACTGAAATGGGGTTTATAATTTTGGAACTGTCACCAGAAACCGTTTCATCATTTTATAAACTTCCAAACCCAGATACCAAAGATCCCTTTTTTAGGCTCATCGCATGGGATGCAATAAAATCCGGAATGATCCTGGTAAGTTGTGACAAGGATTTTGAAAGCTACACTAAATTCGGTTTACGGACTTTCTGGTAATAATTTTTCCGTTCCGGAAAAATTATGAGTTCTTCACCCAAGAATCCTCTCATTTATTAATTTTTCCATAGGAAAAATTAATTCTTCATCATCTCGATCAGTTCGCGCAGATACTTCTCGTAGACTCCGCGCGGACTTGTATTGTTCTTCTTGCAGATGGAAGCCGCCATGCCGATCACCTCACCCATCATTCCGGTAGTACGCATGACTCTGACAGTTCCCAGCGCCACATGTGTCACGCTGATGTTCCTGCCAGCCATGAAAAGGTTCTCGATATTCCTGGAATAGAGAGTCCTGTAAGGTATCGGATACGGATTGATCTTCACATGTTTCGCTATCGACCTGAACTCCTCGCCAGGAAAATCCTTCGAATTGGCCGGTTCCGGATAATGAAGGTCTATAGTCCAGGTGGTGACAGCACATGCGTCCGGAAATTTTTTGGCGCCCTCGATGTCCTGCTGGCAAAGTATCACATCGCCCAGGAGACGTCTCGACTCCCTCTTCCCTGCGATATATGCAACCCAGGAAAGCTCGTTGTCTGCGAACTTCGCACGTTCCGTGAACTTGTTCTTTAGAAACGCCCAGTTGCCATAGACGACGCGTAGCCCGTAGTCGCGGACGAATTCAAACTCGCTGATCTGGTCGCGGTTCATGCCTGTCTCCCAGTCCCATTCGCCCATATCGACCTTCTGTGCAGTTTTCTCATTGAACTGGACGGCCCAGGGACATTCCGGAAACTTTACAGGCTTATCACGCTTCTCCGAATACCACTGGACGGACGAGCCCATTGTCATCTTGTCGCCTTTGTCAGGTGCAATTGTTTCACCGGTTTCGCCCCTGCCCTCACGCCCCATCCTGAATTCGGCACCGGCCAGGAAACCTACAGAACCATCGCCAGTACAGTCCACGAAGAGCGGAGCCGCAAAGCGCGTTTCGCGGAGCGTCCGAATGTCTTTTCCTATGACGGCGGATATCTTGTTTCCAATTTTTTCAACCTTGACGGCATGGGTATTGAGGAAAAGAGAAATGTTCTTTTCCCTCTCAACCGCCTTCAGCTTCTTCCCGTCCTCATAGGTTTCCGGCGGTTGGGCATTCCCTTGTTTAACAGGACCTATCTCCCTGACAATATTCCCGAGCTCCGGATACGGCGGCAGATTGATTTCACCGCCGAGATGGACACGCACTTCAGAACTGTTATTGCCGCCCAGCACGGGACGGTCATGGACAAGTGCCACCTTCAGTCCTGAACGCGCAGCTGAAATCGCGGCACACTCTCCTGCGATCCCTCCTCCCACCACTACAAGATCAAAAGTTCCAGCATCCTCGGGATTATCAGGCAGGCCAAGCGCCTTTTTCCTGAACTGTTCGAGTTCACCGGGTTCCGTCGGAGGTGCGAACTTCGCATCCAGCGAAAAGACAATTGCGTCACAGCGCCCGTCGAACCCCGTGAGATCATGGAGAGCAAGTTTCACATCAATATTTTTGATTTCGACCGTTCCTCCTTCCTGCCAGTTCCATTTAGCGCCATTCGTACCGAAAACCGTCCCGAGCGATTTCCCATCAACAAGCACTTCAAACTTTCCTGGAGCTCCGGCTGCCTTCCAAGGCGCAACCCAGTCCTTGGTTCTCACCCACACCTTGTATTCACCGGTTTCTGGGAAGTTGACGTTTGTCGTCGCATCCTTCACGGCTTTTCCAAGACCGTGCGCAATGAGATAGGACGATCCCATCTGATCCATGAACTGCTGGTCAAGAACCCATCCTCCGTAATCATTGAAAGTTCCGGACTGGACAAATACAATTCCTTTTATCATGATATTCTTCCTCTTGTTAATCGATTATGCAGTCCTGTTTCCTAAGTTCAGCCTAGAGAGCCTTGACGTTGACATCCTTCGGCGATATCCCATCCCTGAGCGACATCACTGCGGCGACTCCTGCAGGTCCGCCGCCACATACGACCACATCGTATTTATTAACTTTCATGTAATCTCCTCATGTTTCGGAATCATTGCTCTATCCTTGATGCCGTTTCCTTCAATATGCTGCAATACTTCTGCACATCCGACGGGCTTATTTTTCCTGACAGGGCAACTGCGGAATGCCCGGGACTACCCACCTTTACAGCCATGCTCGTATTGTCTTTTCCTGTGACTATCTTCGCAAAACCGCTTCTGCGGATTTCGCGGACTTCCTCAAGAAGACTATCGATCCCTTCCGGAAACCTAGGTATATCACGGCCTTTGAAAAGTTTTCTTATATCGCTGTCGGCATTGAGCGAAAGAAGGACCATGCCTATGCTCGAACAGCTCGCGGGATATAGCCCGATGCGTCCCAGCGCCTGCTCAACAGGCATACCGGGTTCAGCATGGTAGAAATAGCTGACCATATCCTTCCAGAGGACTCCGTATGCAACGATGAATCCGTATCGTTGGAGCTCTTCCAGGAACGGGAGGGATTTCCTGATAAGACCTGAGGCGAAAATACTTTGCGCAGCCAATACATGCATTCCCGGACCAGGCACATATTTCTTTGCCGGAGTCTGGCTTGCGATTCCAAGATGCGCAAGAGTTTTGAGAAGGCGATGGACACGCGTGGGTTCGAGATCCAGTTTTCTTGCAAGCTCGCGGACACCGACCGGCTCGCTGCAGACTGTCAGCGCCTGCAGGCAGGCCAGTCCGTCGATCAGGCTTTCATTTGGCTGTGATGGCAACACGTTGCTATTATAGCATCATTATTGCCGGTTCCAAACGGTCTTCATGAATTTTTTCAATATTTTTCCTCCTTTCATTTGGAACATCATGTCATATGTTAGACGGCGGCGGGAAACTCACATCTGGAAAATTTCATCCTGCCTGACGGATCCTGTCCCACCTGAGAAAATGACGGCTTCTGCTTTTCATTAAAAGAACTCTCAAAAACAAGATTGTCACTTGACTTGCCGGATTAATTTTGGTATCTTATAAAGGAATGATTTTGTATTTTGTAGCATTATAACAATTTCATAATTGAAAGCTTGCGATCCTTCCTGCTCCATGGAAACACTTTCCAGCTAAACACATTTAGAATTACAAAATAACTTGGGGGTAATTTATGAATTCGAAGAGACTTCAACTGGCGGCAATATTCCTGATATTCCTGGCGTCAATGATGATTGCGGCACAGAGTTTTGCAGCTCCACCGCCAGCGGAAATAACGTCAGCCACATACACGGTCAGCGCCGGGGGCACTGCTTCCGAGACGATCACCGCAGTTCCGTTCAACACGCCTAAGGCGACATTCCTTGCAAACCTGACTTATGTCGTGCCAGCTGACACGATGGACGACTCTTTGATAAATAATCCCGTAGTCTCCGGGAACACGCTCATAGTCTCTGGAGGGGGCAACTTACCCACTACATATACTGTAACAGTGGATGCAATCCCTGTTACGTTTGCAAGGACTGACTACCCTATCGAAGCAGGAAATCATCCAGCTGATGCAATTACAGCCGATTTCAACGGGGACGGAAAACTCGACCTTGCCGTGACGGTTGGAAGCGGAGGTGCCAACTGCGTCTCAATCATGCTAGGTAATGGTGACGGAACTTTTGGCCCTAAGACGGACTTCGCAGTAGGACTTAATCCTTGGGGGCTATGCGCTGGAGACTTCAACGGAGACGGCAAGGCCGATATTGCCGTGATAAATTATGCCCCAAAAACCCTCTCAATACTGATGGGCAATGGCGACGGGACTTTTGTAAAGACGGGCACCGACTATACCTTCTCTGAGTCTGTAAAGTTCATCACGGCAGGCGATTTCAACGGGGATGGAAAAACCGACCTTTCAATGGGCGACTGCTTCACTTCTGTCTTAATCATGATGAGCAATGGAGACGGGACCTTCAGCGCGGGGGATTCCTACATGGTCGCGTATGGTCCAGACTCGGTGATTACAGGCAACTTTAACGCGGATGGTATTCTCGACCTGGCAGTGGCAAACCGCATCTCCAACACCGTCTCAATACTGCTGGGCAATGGCGACGGAACTTTTGTAAAGATGGGCATTGAATGCATCACAGGGAATAATCCCTGGAGTTTATGCGCTGGAGACTTCAACGGAGATGGCAAATCCGACCTTGCCACGGCAAATTATGATGCCGACACCGTCTCAATCCTGCTGGGTAATGGAGATGGGACTTTTGGATTGAAGACGGACTACGCCATAGGAGATTGTTCAAAATCAATAACCACCGGAGACTTCAACGCCGACGGCAAGATCGACCTGGCCACTACAAGCACCACTGGCAGCACTGTCTCAGTCCTGCTGGGCAATGGCGACGGAACTTTTGGATTGAAGACGGACTACGCCGTGGGAGCTAATCCATATTCAGTAGCCGCAGGCCACTTCAATGGAGACGGATATGATGACCTGGTCACGGCAAATCATAGCGCCGGCAATGTCTCAGTCCTGATTAATACCACCGGTTTCGACCTCCTCGCTGCCGACAAGGCCGCGCTTGTGGACTCGATGATAGTTGGAGCTAATCCCAATCTGTCAAACATCACATTGCCTCTCACCAATCCATTGCCTTCAATCGGATCTGTAGAGGGTTCAACAATCACATGGACATCCGACAAACCGGAGGAGCCCATACGGTCGCAGTAACCGTTCCTTTCGGCACGGATGTGACTGCCCTTGCTCCTGCGATTATCGTAAGCCCCCTTGCAACGGTCAGCCCTCTTTCCGGCATTCCCAATAACTTTACAACTCCCCAGACTTATACCGTCACGGCGGAGGATTCCTCAACACAGGACTACTTGGTAACGGTTACCGTGGACACGGATCCCGACAGCGCAAAGGTCGCAGCCGACAAGGCCGCGCTTATTGCAGGCGACATCAAGGGATTCAATCCTGATCTTAACAAT
>JANYBI010000106.1 GCA_025360875.1 Lentisphaerota bacterium | reverse complement strand
AGATCCGCGCTTCCGTTCGGATTGATACGCACCTTCACATGCGCATTTTCCATCTCGTTCCCAGCCGGAACCTGAGTTCCCGTGCAGCGGTTGATTTTCTGACTTGGTTCCAGTGTGAAAGTCCGGTAACCGAGTGCCGGGATGTCCTTGACCGGTATCTTTACAGTCAGGCGCGTCGTCTCGAAGATCGTCGGTACATTCCAATAGTTATCCACGAAGCTGCCGTCGCCGCCCACTTTCAACACCTGGTAGGGCACAACCTTTCCGGCGCTGTCGCGGATGACCACTGATTTCGCCTTGCAGTCCGATGCGAAATCGATGTCCGCCTGGATAACATCCGACCGCGTTTCCGCAAGCGAGTTAAACACACCAAGCATGACTCCATCCTTAGGAACGTCACGTCCGTCGATGCATTTGGCCACGTCCTTGAGACTCTCCTCGGCAATGCCGTCGGCAATCTCGAAACTCTGGCGGTAGCGGTACATGACGTCTTCCGACACGTGATCAGGTGCGCAGCCTGCATTCGCATCATGCGTGTGGTTGCCCATCATGTGACGCCAAGCGATGTCAAAGTAGCGCTCAGGATACGGTGCACCCATGGCCGTGGCCAGCACGGCCAGCGGCTCGGCCATCCTGGAAATCATCATCTCGCACTTAGCATCCATCACTTTCAGGTAGGTACGGGCCGAAATCGTTCCCGGAAGAAGGTATGTCCACATGCCATCCTTTAGATTGCAGCGACGCTCGCCCTTGAGCAGCTTCAGCTTCTTGCGGTCCACAGTACGGTCCAATTCAGAGCAATAGTGTTCAAGATCAGTGTGGACAAGCTGCATGTCCTTTAGCTTCGCGTTGGCATCCCGGATGACCTCAGGCTCCTGAGGATGCGGCCAGCTGATGTCGTGACCATGCATACCGAGAAAGATCGGCGAGGCGAATGAATCGGCCTCCCATTTCAGCATGTCTTCGATGGCCGACAGCAGCTTATCCTTGAGGTAGGGCGGCTTCGGATCCAACAGCTCATAGTTGAACGTGGTCGTGTGAGCATCATTCACGCGGAAGGGCAGTTCGTCATAGCGCCCCCATTTCCACTCCTTATTCTCCGGTCCCTGCCCATAGGTTATCTGACGGAAAACCATGTAATAATAGTTGTAGCGGGCGAAAACCGAAAAGCGATTGGCAAGCGCTTGCGTACCGTCTGGGGCCTCCCAGATGAATTCCGTGTCGCACTCATGCAGGCTGATACCGCGGTAGAACAGGATATAGGGAATATCGAAAAGCGCATATATCTGCGGGAGCTGCCCGGTCTGCCCCCACGAACATGGCGTGTAACCAACTTTCATGGTGTGCCCAAACGAGTCACCTACCTTATGACCATAAAGGAGATTGCGTACCACGGACTCGGCACCGATGTTCGGGATGTCGGGCAAAGTATACCACGGGCCTAGGAACAACCGGCGATCTTTCACCAGAGCTTCGATCCGCTTCTGGTTCTCCGGACGCACCTCCAGGTAGTCCTCAATCATGATAGTGTGAGCGTCCATCGTGAATGATGCATATTCCGGATCACCTTCCAGAGTGTCCAGCAGATAATCCATCATCTTGACCAGCAGGATTCGGGTCTTCTGGAGCGACATCCGGAACTCACGGTCCCAGTGCGTGTTGGAAATGACGTGGATCTTCTTGATCTTACCCATGTTCGTGCCATCCTATAGTTGATTGGAATTTTTGATTTTTGTTGAATTGAAAAACTAATCCGAAAATGACAGGAATACAAGATATCAACGGTGATTCAATCCGTTTTCCATTCCGGAAGCTGGTTAGCGTTAAGTTAGCAAGTTCTGCCTCATAAGTAAGGTGGTTCTTAACCCGCTTATTTAGAATTGTCGGGCTTCCCCCTTCGCTAAGATGCTATGGCGGACACAGAAAGCCCAACATACTATTATTGAAAAATCCTATTAGCCGCAAAAACACCAGCTTAACGGTTACGGAGGCTGGCCATCTCAGCGCGTTTACCGGGGGCAGTCCCTGATCATGTTAGCAACGAGGCAGTTCCAGTTCATGAAACCGAGGTTCATGACTCCCTTTCCCGTTTCGGGAACGTAGTACTCGTGCATGCCTCCGTTCTGCTCGATGTCCTTTCCAAACAGATCAATCGTCTGCGCGGCAAGCTCGGTAGCTTCCGCTTTATAACCGTAGTCAAGCAGTCCGCGGAACACCAGGTAATTTGTAATACCCCACACGGGACCAAGCCAGTTCGACGGATTGCTAGTTTTCCGGCAGTCGTACATCGGCTCGTTCGCCGCAAGTGACCGTAAACCGTAGTCGCATGCCAAAGCCTCGCGATCATGAAGATGGAGAGAAACCAGATCGGCCGCCTGTTCCGGAGTTGCAGCTCCGGCCCACATCGGCATGAATCCGGTCCACATCCGGATCCGTAGCGGAATACAAGGCCAAAACACACCCAGTCCGGTATTAAGGTATGGCATCCTCCGATCAGTCTCGCACTGGACATCAACGCTGTAAAAGAACCGGTCCCTCCTGTCCCACTGCCACTGCCGGATCGCCTCTCCCAGCTTCTCGCGCTTAGTCCTATATTCAATGGCTTTTTCGCAACTTCCAATCTTTTCATGCAATCGCGCCATGGCATCGAATTCCCTGCAAAAAAGGCAGTTCAGATAAACACTTGCAGAACTCATCAGTGGCCGCCCGAAAGTGCAAGGATCGTTGTCTACCCCAATCACTGCTCCAGATCTCCACAGATAGAGACCTGTGGACGATTGCAGGTAACGGTTGTCGTAGTGAGCCAGGAATTTATCCAGTGCCGGAAGGATCTCCTTCACCCAGCCCGCATCCCCTGTGTTCGAAACGATGAGGTCCACGAACTGTGCGATCACCGGCTTAGCCTGGTTCGGCTCATCATACTTGGAGATCTGCTCTGGGAAAATGTTCTCAGCACCCAGATATACGCTATGAGGGAGAGCTCCACTTGGTTGCTGAAACGACAGCAGATTCAGCACGCTGCCCTTCATGGCTTCCACCATCCGAGTCCTGACTCCGGCCTCAGCCCCAGTCAATTCCATGACCGCAAATAGGGCCTCTGAAGCGAATCGCGGATCCCAGTCCCACAGGCAGTCTTCATATCCAGCCCCAGGAACCACGTAGGGATGGCGGAAGGAGCTAGCCGGCTCGTGATACATTTTGCCATAGTTATTTGCCAAGTGTTCAAGTATGATCTTCTCATAATGCGGATTTGGTTTCATTAATATCTCTCCTGGTATGGGATATATTTTGACTTAGACAAAGTCGAAAAGATATCTATATGAGTAGAACAAATCAAATGAATCTGGACAAAAGACAAGGATTTACTTTCTCTGTCTTCCCATTTGAGGATGGAAAATCCCATTGACTAGAAAAAGACATATTTCGCAGATCAAAACTGCAAAATATTGCCGAAGACTTGATAGACGAGTATATTCATGTTCAAGGGCCAATGGGAATCACTAAAATAATTATATGATACGCGACAGTGGATTATGGATAACTTCCTGTTTTTTCTTACAAGCGGCTTGTGCATTGGGGCAGTATATGCGCTGATAGCTCTGGGATATACGCTTGTCTACGGAATCATAAAGCTCATCAATTTCGCTCATGGCGAATTCTACATGGTCGGTGCCTATGCCGGTTTTGGAATTTTTTTCGTTCTCCCGTCCGGAACTCCTGCAATGGTGGCGATTCCCATTATAATCCTAAGTTCAGGAATTGCAGGGATAATAATAGCTGTGCTGACAGAACAGATCGCCTACAAGCCTATCCGCAAGTCCGGAAGACTTACAGCCCTGCTCACAGCCATAGGCGTTTCTTTCCTTCTTCAGAACCAGGCTTCCTTCATCAACAAGGCGAACCCTCTCCAATATTCCTCGGACAAGGCCGGATCCATAGGGGAAATCTGTCAGAAATCAGTGGTGATTGGAGGCGGTGGAATAAAAATAATCCAGTTCATCTATATACCGGTCACACTCATCCTCACATTGCTGCTCTGGCATATAGTAATGAAAACAAATTTCGGAAGGGCGATGAGAGCAGTCAGCCAGGATCCGGATGCCGCTGCTCTTATGGGAATAAACGTTGATTCTGTCATAAGGAAGACCTTTCTTCTCGGAGGACTGATGGCTGGAATAGCAGGAGCACTGATCGGGTTCCAGAGCGTGATCGAGCCCATGATGGGGTTCATGCCCGGGCTGAAGGCGTTCATAGCCGCAGTAGTAGGCGGAATAGGTTCAATTCCAGGCGCTGTCATAGGGGGGTTCATAATCGGCATCCTTGAAAACATGGTTCTCTTCTGCCAGGTACCAAGCGGATACAAGGACGTTGCCGCGTTTGTCGTGCTGATCCTGGTGCTACTGATTAGGCCTCAAGGGATTCTCGGCAGCACGGTGAAGGAGAAGGTATGAGCTGGTTTGAATTCCATTCAGTGATTGGGCAAATAGGGATTCTCGCGATTCTGGCGCTATCCCTGAACGTAATATGCGGTATGACCGGTCTTCTTCAGCTCGGACAGGCCGGATTCTTCGCAATAGGCGCATACGCCGCAGGTCTGTCATCAATATATATGACTATTCCTGAACTGGGTGTCCTGAACTTTGCAATCAGCGCCTCCGTTGCAATGGTTGCTGCTGGAATCTTTTCATTGGTCCTCGGAATACCATGTCTCAGGCTGAAAGGTGATTACCTGGCGATAACAACTCTAGGATTCGGAG
>JANYBI010000095.1 GCA_025360875.1 Lentisphaerota bacterium | reverse complement strand
GTGGTCTGCGACGGTTTTGTGGGGAATATAGTTTTGAAGTCAAGCGAGAGCCTTGCAAAGGCCATATCCTTCTGGATCAAGAAGGCGTTCACGAAGAATACGCTCCGCCAGGCGGGCGCTATTCTCGCAAAAAATGCTTTCAAGGAGCTCAAGGAAGTCGCGGATTATGAGGAATATGGCGGCGCACCCCTTCTCGGAGTCAACGGGGTCTGTATCATCGGACATGGCAGTTCGTCCCCGAAAGCCATAAAAAATGCAATAAGAGTCGCCGGGGAAATTGTAAAATATAAAGTCAATGACCATATTACTGCGAGGCTTATAGAATGCGGCATTGCAGTTAAACATCAATAGAATTTTGAGCATATGGGAATAAAAATCATAGGTACAGGATCGTATGTTCCTGAAAAGGTGCTGACTAACCACGACCTCGAGAAGATGGTTGACACCAGCGACGAGTGGATACGCACCAGGACAGGGATATCCGAGCGGAGGATCGCTTCCGAAACAGAGGCTTCCTCCGACATGGCGTTCAAGGCCGCCTCCAGGGCTATGGAAATGTCCAAGACAAAGCCCGACGAACTGGATCTGATCGTTGTTGCAACCATAACTTCCGACAGGATTACCCCGAGCACCGCGTGCATACTCCAAGGGAAGCTCAAGGCCCATAACGCCGCGTGTTTCGATCTGCAGGCGGCATGCACCGGATTCCTCTACTCCCTTGAAGTTGTAAACGCCCTCATGACAAGCAATCCGAAATTCAAGAAGGCCCTGATCATAGGAGTGGAAAAACTTTCAGTGATCACCGACTGGAAGGACAGGAACACATGCGTGCTCTTCGGCGACGGGGCCGGAGCTGTCATACTTGAAAAACGGGTTGGCAAACATGACATAGGCGGAATACTTGCCAGCAAGCTGGCGTCAAACGGTGATTTCTGCGAGCTCATCAAGGTGCCTGCCGGCGGCTCGTCGAATCCGACCAGCGCAGAAACTGTGAAGAAGAGACAGCATTACCTGTCAATGGAAGGGCAGGAGGTTTTCAAATTGGCGGTCAATGAAATGGCCAAGGCCTGCCAGGATGTGCTGCTAAGGGCAAAGGTAGACATCTCCGAAATCCGCTGGCTCATTCCCCATCAGGCGAACCTGAGGATTATCAAGGCCGTAGGAAACAAGCTCGAGATCCCCGAAGAGAAAGTCTATATAAACGTCCACAGGTATGGTAACACGTCGGCGGCTTCAGTTGTAATAGCGCTTGATGAAATTGTCAGGACCGGCAAGATCAACCGGGGCGACTATATCCTCCTCACGGCTTTCGGCGCCGGAATCACCTGGGGCGCAAACCTGCTCCGCTGGTAAAAATTTCCAAGGAAATTTTTACAAAATGGAAAATCCGAAAATTGAAAAACAAAACCGCATACCTTGCCGCAAACCTCATAGCGCCGGGCATTGGCCAGCTTTTAGCCAGAAAATGGATTCCCGGTATTCCGATGCTGGCAATAGGAATTTTTTCGGCGCTCTGGTTCAGCTGGGAAGTTTTATATCCCTTGTACATGATCATGCAGAACGCCCTGAATGATCAGGAAATGGATTTGCATCTTTTCAACTACAGGAACCTCATCATTTCGCCGGCCCTCCTGATAGCGGTCTGGATAGTAAGCTATGCCGATCTGCTCATGATGAAGGAGAAGGACAGTTAGCTCCAAACTTTCACGAACGATGGGCATGGATAATATATAGGGTATGATGATGGCAGAAACCTGAAAATCAAGGCTCTTTACACTCCTTTCAACTTGGCGGTACGACATGAAAAATACCTCGAAATCTGAACAAGTTCCGGACTTGTCCGGAAAAAGCATAGATGAATTGTTCAGGAATCTCGATCATTATACCCGCGCCCACAGCCGCCGGATAAGTCGCATGGCGGTCATCATAGCAAGACATATGGGAATCCGTGATACCGATGAACTGCGCAGATTAAAATTAGGGATCCTTTATCATGACATTGGCAAAATACTTATATCGTCCAAGATACTTGACAAGCCGGAGCCCCTGTCTGAAAAAGAATATGAAATAGTCAAAAAGCATCCTGAATTCAGTATCCCTCACATCTTTCCGGAATTGGATGATATTTCCAAGATTATCCTTCATCACCATGAATTTTGGGATGGCACTGGTTATCCCAGGGGATTGAAGGGAAAAGAGATATGTCTTGGCGCAAGGATATGCTGCCTGGTTGATTCATTTGATGCGATGAGAACTGGAAGAATCTACAGCAAAAAGATGTCTTTTCCTGCTGCGCTCAAACAGATCAACAGATGTTCTGGAGGCAGATATGATCCGGCAGTCGTAGAAGCATTCAATAAATGTGCCAGGAAACTGGACAGTATTGTGAAAGACAGATGATATGCTGAAAATCAAGAATGTATTTATTTTACTTATCTTTTCCTTGTCTTGCCTGTTGCATGCGCAGTCACCTGAAATGGACAAATTGCTGACCCATGCCGAAAAAGAATGGCTTAAGAATCATCCGGTCATGAGACTTGGAGTTGATTCATCCAGCTATTTCAGGGGGACTATAGACGAGAAAAACAATTATGTCGGCATGGGCGCCGACTATGTCCGCATACTTGAGAAGAAGACCGGAGTATCGTTCAAACCCGAATCCACCTCGACCTGGAGCCAGGTCATCGAGAAGGCCAAATCCGGGGAAATAGACGTCATTCCGATGGTAGCCAGCACACCTGAGAGAGAAGTGTTTTTAAATTTCTCCGATACCTTTGTCGATATGCCGAACGTGATTATTTCCAGGAAGGACTCAAGTAAAATAAAAGGTATCGGCGACCTGGCCGGCAAGACGATTTCGGTCAATAAGGACTATGTCATCCATGGATGGGTCGCAAAAAACCATCCTGAGATAAAGCTTCTCCCGAAAACCGATACGGAACAGGGACTCAAGGCCGTCGCGAGCGGTGAAGTTGACGCCTATGTCGGAGATCTCGCAACTGCGGTTTACGCAATAAACCATCTTTACCTGTCAAACCTGAAAATTGCCGCAGATATCCCTTTCACCGTCAAATGGGGCATGGCCGTCCGCGAGGACTGGCCGGAAATGATTCCGATCCTGAACAAGGCTATTGGAACTATCACTCCTGAAGAACACGCGGCAATAATGAACAGGTGGACGACCATTCAAAAAGGAGTGGGAATCAAAGATATTTTAATGTATGCAATTCCTGCGATTGCAATCGCGGTGCTTCTGACCCTCATGATCTCGAACATCCGCCTGAAGAAGGAGATATCCCAGAGGAAAAAGACCGAGAACCAGTTGCACATCGAGATGGACAGACGCAAACAGGCGGAACATTACCGTCTTCTTTCAATAGAGGTTTTAAAAATATTAAATGAACAATCAGAACTTCGGGATTCTCTCGCTCGTGTCCTCGACGCAATAAAGAAGCACACCAATTGTGACGCCGTCGGAATCCGGCTTCATAGCGGCGAGGATTTCCCATATTTTGTCCATAGCGGCTTCTCTGAAGATTTCATGCTGAAAGAAAACACGCTGGTAGAACGCGGCAAGGATGGCGGTATCTGCAGGAACAGTGACGGCACCGTGAAACTGGAATGCACCTGCGGCCTGGTAATTTCCGGAAAAACGGATCCTTCCAACCCTCTTTTCACACCGGGCGGGAGCTGCTGGACTAATGATTCTCATCCCCTTCTGGAGCTTACACCGGAGGCTGATCCCCGGCTCAATCCGCGAAACCAATGTATCCATGATGGGTATTCATCAGTTGCCCTTGTCCCAATCCATGCAACGCAGAAGATTGTAGGGCTTCTGCATCTGAACGCCAAAGAAAAAGACAAGTTCACACTAGAGGCGATCCAATCGCTCGAACTGCTCTCGAACCATATTGGAGAGGCTTTGATGCGCAAACTTGAGGAAAAGACGCATCGTATTGATGAAGCCCGCCTCGAAAGCCTCCTCAAGATTTCCCAGTTCAAGGCGAAAAGCATACAGGAACTACTCAATTTCGCACTTGAAGAAACCATTTCACTCACAAGTAGCAAGATCGGATACATCTACCACTACAGCGAGGAGAAAAAGGAGTTCATACTCAATACCTGGTCTAAGGATGTAATGAAGGAATGCACTGTTGCCAATCCACAGACATGCTACCAGCTAGGGAAGACTGGGATATGGGGAGAGGCTGTCCGGCAGAGGAAGCCCATTATCCTGAATAATTTCCCAGCCCAGCATCCCCTGAAAAAAGGATACCCGGAAGGGCATGCCACCCTACATAAGTTTCTGACCATACCTGTTTTTGTAGATGACATGATTGTCGCCGTGGCGGCAGTTGCAAACAAGGAGACGGACTACGACCAGTCTGACGTACGTCAGCTGACTCTGCTGATGGATACTGTATGGAAATATGTCGAACGCAAGGATTACGAGGCCGAAAGGGAGAAGATTATAAGGGATCTCCAGAAGGCACTGTCCGATGTGAAACTTCTCAGTGGTCTTCTGCCGATATGCGCCAGCTGCAAAAAGATCCGTGACGACAAGGGGTACTGGGCAAACTTGGAAAACTATCTCATGGAACACTCCGACACCAAGTTCTCACATGGCATCTGTCCAGACTGCGCAAAAACGCTTTATCCCGATATCATGTCCGCCATGGAAAAAGAAGGTACGGCTAAAAAGGCTTGAGGACTCAGGGGTTTTCTACAGCTCAATCATCGTAATCTCAGGTCTGCAGAAAAACCTTGCCGGAATGAAAAATGTCCCTATTCCGGGATTGACATAAAGAAAGTTTTCTCCAACCTTGCACAATCCCTTCTGATATTTTCCAACCTTGTACGGAACTATTGGTGCACCAAAGAATGGAATTCTGCATTGTCCCCCATGGGAATGCCCGGACATGATAATATCAAATTTTTTATTTTTGACATCGTCTGCCGACAATGGATAATGCAAAAGCAGTATTTTCTTCGTGTTTGGACTAGTTTCCAGTCCACTCGGCAGCGTATTCACATAACCTGTGATAAGAATATCTTTCTCCCCATTGAGAATCGACCTGTCAACAAGAAAGTCCCCTCCTGTGGACTTGAATGCTTTGGTGATCTCGGGGATTGAAGACCCGCTCCAGTATTCGTGATTGCCTGGTACGCCATATACTGGATGCTTGATATTGCGTATGAAGTCCAAGGCGTCGGCAATATATTTAGAATCTTCGACTATGTCGCCGCAGAAACAGACAACATCAGGCTTGAGCATGTTAATCTTATCAATGACTTTCTGTAGATATTTCTTATCTCCTTTGTAATGAAGATCTGAAAAGAGAGCTATCCTGCAGCTGGGCTTTGAACTTAGGGAAAGCGTTTTAATCTTAATGAACTTTGGCTCGACAAGAAAGGCGTCTGCAAGCATGAGAAGGAGTAAAGAGTAGATAATGATCCTGACTGGATTCCTTCTGATGGATTGAATTATCTTCTTCATTAAGACACGCTAAAGCTGTGAACTCCAACTATTGAATCCAAAATTCCATGTTTAATCCGTTATGATTTCTGTCTAGGTAGAAATCATCTCCATCCAGGCTTTCCTGGCATTGACCGTGAAATTCAGGCAGAGTTTGGCATTGCGGCTGCCATCAGGATTCTTGAGTCCGCTGTTGGCATCCACTCCGTAGGGTTTGACCATCCTTACCGCCTCGGCCACATTATCCGGATTCAGTCCGCCGGCAAGAATTACCGGAACTGGCGAGTCCTTCACTATTTCCGCGCTGCGCTCCCAGTCATGTACCTGCCCGGTTCCTCCAACCTGACCGGTAACCATGTTATAGCTGTCCAGAAGTATGGCGTCAATGAAAGGATAGAATTCCTCCAGAGCCGGCACCATGGATCCCTTGATCACGTGGACCGCATATATTATCTTCCCGTTTTTCGGGAGGGCATCGCATATTTTTTTCACATCGTCCAGAGTGCTTCCGCCATGGAGCTGAAGAGTGATAACGTCCGTCTTTTTGACAATGTCTAGTATTCCGTCCGCATCGGCAAGATGAGTGACGATCACCGGTGTTATGTAAGGAGTAAGCAGTTCGGCAAGGCGCGCAGCAGTGCTTGGCAGGATGAAATCTGTTGAAGCATGCACCTGTCCGACAAGAAGTCCGGCGGCATCTGCTCCTGCCTTTATGACCGCATATACATCAGTTTCGGTCTTTATACCGCAGATTTTGACTTTCATGGGCCCTCCCGGTAGTTACAGCAATTGTTTTTGCCACCGTTTCCAGTATTCCGTTTATCTCTCAAACCTGTCCAGGCTCAAAGCACGCGGCTATACCTTTAAGTGTGAAATCTTTTCCTCCGGATTTCACTCCGGGAATATTTCTTACGAAATACTCTGAATCTCCTCCGACAGCCAGTATCGTACATTTTTTGAAATTAGATTCCTTCATTATTCCGGCTATTACTTCCTTCACAGAGCCGAGTACAGCAAGATCTGTTCCACTCAATATGGCGGATATGGTGTTTTTCCCTATGGCTTTCGGTTTTTTCTGTGAAATTGACACAAGAGGGAGCTGTGCCGTGAAATCGTTCAGCGACTTTCGCAGAAGCATCCTTCCGGGAAGTATCGCTCCACCGATGAACTCCTTTCTCGAATTCACAGCGTCTATGGTGATGGCCGTCCCGCAGTCAATGATGATCGCCGGCAGCTTTGCGAATTTCGCAGCCACCACGGCATTGGCTATCCTGTCCGCGCCCAGAGTTGATGAATCGACATTTTTCAGGCTGACCGGAAGTTTGGATTTCCGTCCGATCCACTGGATATTCCTGTTCTTAAGGATCTTCCTGGCCTCAGGCACGACAGAAGAAACAACAACAGGGAATTCAAAGATCTGCCAAGGCGGCATTTTCTTCCCGGAGACAAGGTCCTTTGTCGGAAAATATCTTATCTCCTGGATTTTCCCTCTGGAGAAGACTCCGTATTGGACTCTGGTATTCCCTATGTTCACGACTAGGAGTTTCATTGTATTTTCCCTATGCTTATCATAAAAAGAATGATTTTACATTTTATTTTTAGTACGGATTAAGTAAACGACATAGTTTACTGAATACGTACCAATATTTCACCCGCTGCGCGGACTGTAAAACTCATCCTCCGAGAGCCTCCGCAGGAGGCGACATAAATCAATTCTTCCTGTACTTCAAAGTCAGGGCTATGTCGACAGAGACAAGCACGGTGTTCACCATATATAGATAAATGACATAGTCGTGACAGTTGAGCAGCTTATGTATTATTCCGGCTATGTATCCTATCAGGACTATTCCCAGGAAATACATGCTCTTGCCCTTGGAAACCTTTGTCTTCCAGAGCCGCCAAATCGAGAAAGGCCAGGCAATACCAAAACATATCAGCATCGTCGCTTCGAATATGGTCCTGGGATCCAATATCACTTGGGATCTTCCTTGTTTTCCGGTTCCTTTTCGGCAGGTTTTTCCTGAGGAGGAACAACTACGGGTTTTTCTTCAGCCTTCTTGAGCTGTTTCTCCTGCTCGTCGGCCTGTTTCTGGATTGCATTCTGCAACTGGGTCAATTTCTCCCTGTCCTGCCTGGCGCTGTCAAGCTCCTTGAGCAGATTCAATTTTTCTTCTGCGAACCTGTTCTTTAGCTCGATAGTTTCCGAGATCCTTGCGTTTTCGGAATCCTTCAGTTCCTTCGCCTGCCTGTCAAGACCAGACTCAAGTTTGGAAATCTCATTTTCCTTCTCGCGTATGGCATTCTTGTTCAAATCCATCTGTTCCTGGGCAGTCTTCAAGGCGTTGAGATAAGCCCTGTTCTCCAGGAGTATCTTCTGATTGTCAGTATATGAAGTCTCAATCTTGAGATAGAAGAAGGCTCCTGCGGCTACCAGGGCGAAAAAGAGAATGATGACCACGGCAAACCACATGTTGGCCCTTGATGCGGTCTGGCTATTTATCTTCTCCATCTCCTCAATCCTGCGGTTCATCTCAAGAAGTGTGTTCTTTATGGTTTCCCCCATCTCAGTCATGGACTTCCTGAGAACCAGGCTAGTATTGTCCGATTCTCCGGCAGGAATCTCCCCTTCATCCGGCTGGTTCCTGTCGGACACCTCGCCATGGACCGGATGCCGTTTTGCCAGCTCCTCCTCGATATCAAACGAGGAAAGACCGCTGTTCCGCAGTTCGGAAATCTCCTTCAGGACATTTACCGATGCGTCGGTATAGACTTTCCGCTTCCCCTGGATCTTGTAGTCAATATAGGAGGAATATCTGACAAGCCAGTCGGTTACAGTCGTCCGCGGGACATTAAGCACCTCGGCAAGTTCTATGACGGTGTATTTCTTCGAATCGCTCATTTTTTCTTTTCCTTCTTCAAGATTTCCCTGATCTTTGCTATGTCGTTTTTGATCTGCTCCTTCAAGGTCTCAGCCGATGAGAAACAGAGTTCAGCCCTTATATATTTCAAAATTTCGATTTCAAGAGGCTTACCATATATCATCTCATCGAATCCGTCCATCAGATGGGCTTCAATTAGAAGATGCGCCGGATCCTTGTGCTTGAATGTCGGCGCAGTCCCTATCGAAATCGCCGCAGGATATCTTTCCCCTCCATATACGGCATGACCGGCATAAACCCCCTTCGGAGGTATTATCCCCTGTAAAACAGATATATTTGCAGTCGGAAACCCAAGCACTTTCGTGGCTATGCTCTCCCCATGCTCAACTTTGCCCGCCAGACTGTACGGCCTCCCAAGCATCCGGTTCGCCTCGTCCAGAAGCCCGCCAGTTACAGCCCTCCTTATTGAAGTGCTGCTGACAGGATGTCCGTCCAGCATGTATTCGTCCACTGCGGAAAACCTTATGTTCTCCATTTTTGCGAACTTGTCCAGAGTGCTGATATTGCCTTTCCCCCCGGCGCCGAACCGCCATTTTCTCCCTACGCATATCCCGCACAGCTTGACGTCCGGCGAATATAGGCAGTCCTGAAGAAAAGTCTCGGCATCATCGTTGGCGAACTCCCTGGTGAACGGAAAAGTTATGACAGTCCTTATGCCCATGGAATTGATGATCCGGATCTTCTTCTCCTGTGAATAGATGAGAAGCGGAGGCTCATCGGGATTCAGTACCTGGCGCGGGTGCGGATAAAATGTGAGGACCGCCGGAACCGAATCCGTGTCCCTTGCGATTTTCACCAGCTCCTTCAGGAGAAGCTGGTGGCCCAGATGCACGCCATCAAAGACGCCAATTGCGACAGACACCCTCCGTATCCCATGCTGCGCAAGGGATTCTACAGATGACGTATTAATAGAGTTTTTTAAAGATTCCATGGTCATAAATAATTTACTGGCAACCTATTAAGTTAAAAGATTTTTATGGAAAGTCAATGGCCGGAAGGAGGTTTGACACCCTGTTTACCTTTCAATCCGGACAGAAAAATCCTCTCCTGCGGAAAATCCCCCGTTCGAACCGGGATTTCCATTGTCGTCTTTGCCGTCGGCTCCGGTGCTGTATGCGATGAAACCCTTTTCAGTCTTCCTATATAAGATGGGTTTTCCTGCAACAGGATCAACTGGTACAGCCCCGAAATATTCCGGAACAAGAGACGATAATGTTTCAGGCAGTTTTCCATTCTTCGCCAGATAGGATTCCACTGCGATCGCGGCCAGGAGCGTCCTTGCCCTCGAAACAAGAAGGAGCTTCTTGTCGGTTATCGAACAAAGATGCGGCATATAGATCTTGACGGCGAACAGGTATGAAGGGAGATTTTTTATCCTGCCATCGATCCTGTTGATATCCGCCATGATGTTTTCAGGTTTTTCCTTTGTGAGCTCAACGAGCTCCGTGAGAAACCCGATGCATGAAAGGTTGTTGATCATCCTCAGACATGAGACGTCGAAAAGGAAGAACACGGTTTTTTTCAGGAACGGGTTTTTTCTGACAGATCCCGGAAAATCATAGATGGCATATTCCATGAATTCCTCGAGATAATATTCCGAAAGTACGAGGCTTCTCTCTCCAGCATAGGCGCGCTCCAGCGATTTCATCCCTTCGAACCGGGCAACTTCCAGCCCGAGCATCTTCAGCTGACCTTCATCGAGGCATCCTTTAGCAATCAGTCTTCCAACGCAATCCATGGCCATATGTTGCAATGCCATCTGGATGATGAATGAATCCGGCAGAGGTTCATTTTCAAGAGATGAGGCAAGCCTGCAGGAATCCAATGCCGCGCCAAAAGCCCTGGCATTGTCGCCTTCCTCGGCGGATACAAGAGACTCCAGGTATAGAAGCTTTGCCGCCTGACGGAGTTTTGAATGATATGCAAGATTCCGTTCCGGATCACTGATTTCCACTGGGAACCGGCATGAATTCATTCTGGCCGCCTTGTGGACAAGCTCAAGATCCTTTCCATTCGCCATCAGATGATTTTCCGCGGTTTTCATCATTTCTGGGAAAATTGCCGTTCCGGCTGACGGAACTTCCGCAGATCCGCAAATCATCAGGCTTTCTTCATCTACGTTTTCAGGTTTGCTAGCGAAGTTTTTAAAAGTTTCCAGATAAAATCCTGCCGCATTCCCGGACACAGGCTCATCGTACCATTTCTCCAGTTCTTCCGGGCTCGCCGGATATCCTGCCTTGCGGATTTCGCACGCCTTTGAGTGCACCTTATATTCCAGAACAAGGAAATAAGTTGCGTAGGCAACAGTGAGGACAAGAGCAACCGCAACAAAGACCATCAGTTTCTTACTTTTCAAATGGATGCATCTTGCCATAGGGGTAGATTCTTAATGAGGGTTCATCTATAAAAATTTCAGTATGTAAATTTTTATCTTTCGAAATACGTATATCCGCGGAGACCATTTTCGAACGCGTCCATGATTACCTTGCGTTCTTCCGGTGTTATCCTTCCGTTCTGTACAGCCAATTCGGCCTGATCCCTGAACTGGGCCATCATCGACTTCGGATCATACTCTACATAGGAAAGCACGTCGGCAACGGTGTCCCCTTCAATCTCCCGTACCAGCTCATAGCCGCCATTGTCATTCACTCTGATGCTGACGACATTGGTGTCGCCGAGAAGGTTGTGGAGGTCGCCAAGCGTCTCCTGGTAGGCGCCTACAAGGAAAACACCTAGATAATACTCCTCCTCGGGCTTGAGATCATGCAATGGAAGTGTCTTCCTGACATCATGGAGAT
>JANYBI010000058.1 GCA_025360875.1 Lentisphaerota bacterium | reverse complement strand
ATAAACGTGCAGAAAAATCACAAAGAACGGGGAGTGGAGTCATGTTTTATTTTCTTTGCGTTCTCCGCGCATTCTCAGCGTTCTCTGCGGTTAAATCGTAGCATTTGGTTGCGGCATCAACTGCTCCAGTGTCAGCCCTAGGAAAGACCGAGCTATTACCGACCGCCATGTCGGCGCATCGCATGTCAAACGTGATAGAAACTGCCCCTGTCCATTTTTTCGATTTTTAGCCGTCCATCCCTGAGCATCCCATCCAGCACAGGGCGCAACTTTTCCTGGGAAGCGGACACCGCCGAACTTATTTCCGCCAAAGTGCATGGACGGCGGCTCACAAGCTCCAGTATCGCTTTCGCAAACCCGGCTTCCGATGCAGGCCCGGCATCCCGGACAGCACCTGGAATGGCGGACTTCCCTATGACCTCGACTTTGACATGCGGTTCAAGGGCCTTCACAAACGGGAGCATTTCTGTTTCAGTCGCTTTCCGGACCCATTTTTCAACGCCAGGCCTGTCAAGGCTGTTCAACTGGACTTTGCTTGGCATGATCCTGACAACGGCCTCTCTTATCGCCTCAACCGACGCTGGACTGTCGTTTATTCCCGGGATCACGAAGATCTCAAGCCATAATTCACCCTTATAGATCTTCCTGAAACTTATGAGCGAATCTATGAAATCATGGCAGTTCAGACCGGGATCAGGACGATTTATCTTCTGGAAAGTCTCCTCGTCTGCGGCATCAAGGGAAGGTATCACGAGATCTACCGGCAGGAGCTCTTTTGCGAGTTTCGCATCTCCGAGCAGTGCACCGTTTGTGATAAGGCACAGCCTATATTGCGGATATTTCCCTTTTATAAATTCGACGATTACACCGATTCCGGAATGCAGCGTCGGCTCACCGGCTCCGGAAAAAGTTATGTAGTCGAGTTTCGGCTTCCTGGAAAGAAATTCCTCAAGTTCGCCTATGATCTTGTCGGTAGGATAGTATTCCCGCCTTTCCATCGTAAGGCATGTGGTATGCCCGGCCTCGCAGTAGACGCAGTCCATCGAACATGTCTTCGCTGGCACAAGATCCACACCCAGGGAAATCCCCAGGCGCCTTGAGGACACCGGACCAAAAAGATGTTTACGCATTTTCAATTTCAGATTTTTGATTTGAGATTTCAATATCACCCTGAACTGCTATAATATACGCGGTTAAGAAAATCTGTCGAGAAGGATTATCGGATTATTTGGATTGTTGATTTCAAATCCAGTCATCCATCAATCCAATCATCCGATTTAGAGGTTTAAATGGTCTGGTGGAACTTATATCTGCTCGTGTTCACAGTGGCGCTGACGCTGGCGCTGGTGCTGACTCCTGCCTGCAGGAAGCTCGCGCTGATGACCGGATTCTACGACAAGCCCAAGGAACAGAAGCACAAGAGCCATTCAACCCCTACTCCGCTGCTTGGCGGACTTGCGATATCCGGCGCTTGGCTGCTGACGATCGTCATCGGGATGATTGCCTCGAAATCTGTCCGGGGCACAATCCTCGACACAAGCGTGGTATCGAACTTTCCAGGAATTTCAAAGGTCTCCTCGGAACTCGTGTTCATATGTCTCAGCGGCATCCTCGCCACACTTCTCGGCCTTTACGACGACAAATACAACATGAGCGCCAAGACGAAGCTCGCCGGGCAGATCGCCATAGCGGTAATTGCCGTAACCTGGGGCGGGGTGAGAATCAACTTCCTCGACCAGATTCCGCTGCCCGGACTCGGATGGTGCGCCACGGTCTTCTGGATAATCCTGGTCATGAACGCCATAAACTTCTTCGACAACATGGACGGGCTGGCGATCGGCACGGCAGCGATAGCCTTCTCATTCTTCACGATCATCTCCATATCGAACTCACAGCATTTTGTTCCGCTGCTGGCGGCTACGACTGCAGGCGCGGCATTCGGGTTCTGGTTCTTCAACCATTCTCCGGCAACCATATTCATGGGCGATTCCGGAAGCCATTTCCTGGGATACAACATGGCGATCCTAGGCATCATGGTCACATATTACAATCCGTCAGAAGCGTTCACGCACCTGCCCCTGCTGATACCGCTGTTCATCCTGGCGATACCGCTGTTCGACCTAGGGGCAGTGGTCATCATAAGGCTTCGTGCAGGGAAACCCATCTACATAGGCGACAACAACCATATCTCCCACCGGTTCCTGCAGATGGGGCTTTCGCGCAAGGAGGCTGTCATGATGGTGCATCTCCTGGAAATAGCCGTAGGCCTGAGCGTAATGCCCCTGATGTGGGGCGATATAAGAACCACCGTTATTTCCCTATTGCAGGCTTGCACTATCCTGCTTTTGGTTACATTATTACAAAATCATGGTAAAAAGGACAAGGAGGATTCCAATGAAAAGTCTTCTGCTGAAAAATAAATTCCTGCTGTTTGCCGCTGTTTCCTGCCTCACTCTTATCTCTTATCAGGCCGCCGCACATCTCTGCAACGACGTCTTCGACCAGGCCCAGGACGATCTCGCTGTGAAAGTCGACATACGCGACGGACAGCTCAGGATAGCGAAGGAGGCCAGCTTCAGGGTTTACATGCTCAACACCATGGACCGCGACATCGCAAACATCAATCTCAAGGTGGATTCCGACGCCTTTGACGCACAGGTGAAACAGTCGCCTGAATGGAAAAGCTATCCATGCCTGAAAACAGCCAGAAAAGGCGGCAAGAAGGAATTTTTCGAAGTCACCCTCAAACGCAAGGACAGCATGCCCGACGGCAAGTACCAGATCAATCTCGTCCTCTTCAACCCCGGCGACAAACGCCAGTTCAAGACCCTCGACCTCGAAAAAGCCGCCGACATCCAGATGGTTCCGCTGGCGAAATCGGTCAACGTCGACGGCAGCTGCCCCGACACCGAATGGAAGAATTCCCTTCTCTGCACATCGTTCTACACCTACCAGAAGGAGAAACAGTACATGGGGACGGCTCCGTCAAAGACACAGCCCCGCTTCCGTTTCATGGCCGACGCCCAGAACCTCTACTGCATGCTTTCCGACTCCAACGGCGAATCAACCATATATCTTGCGCCTGACAACGATTCGGCTCCTGTGAAAATCACGATCGATGCCGCAGGTTCAAAGGCCACATCGTCAAAAGGCGACGCAAAGGATATCGTCGTCAAAAAGGGTGACAAGAACATTGAAGTGAAGATTCCGTTCGCCGAAGCAGGAATCAAAGATCCCAAGAGATTCCTCGCTAATCTCTCAGTAAGCAGCGGGAACACCGTTTCCTACTGGAGAGGCAATGACACATCGGTCGGGAATCCCGTCGTATTCGCGAAAATGGTAGCCCAATAAAATTTTCCTGAAGGATAATTTTATAACTCAGGACGCCTGCTTCAGAATACAGAATTGAATTCGAACTCAAATCCAAATTTATTCTGACTCCTGCCTGCCTTGGCGTAGTTTCCCAACGAAGCCAGGGCCTTCTTTCTATCTCCGTTTCACCGATTCGTTTTCCTCTTCCCTTCGTTATTCGATATTCAATTGTTCGCCATTCGTTATTCATCTTCCCCCTCTCCGTTTCTTCCTCCCCATTCGACGTTCGATGTTCATGTTCACGCATTCAATTTATCCAGCGGGCTCTCCACCACCGCCAGCTTCTTCTGCGCCCATACGGAACTTAAGATTTTCTCGCACAAAGGCACAAAGCCGCCAAGTTAATCCCTGGATTCAAAATTTGCATGTCGCTCAAGCGACAGACGGAGGCTGAATTTCAGAACAGAACAAAGCCTCCTGGTTTTGTTTTATTTTGAATTCAGCCATCAGCGAACCGAAAGGTTCTGCTGCAAATTTTCTCATACGGAGAACGGTGCCATTTCACGGAGAACGGTGCCATTAATTCCATTAATTCGGAAAGACTGAATAACGCGCAAACATGCGCTACTACGAACAAATCCACCAGTTCTTGAACTCATTTCTAAGTCCTACAGGCTCCTCTTGCAGCGCCTACGGCGACCAGGGCTTGGACTCCAACCTCAGCACACCGACAAAGAGTTCAAACTTTAGTTTGCCTTCTCTTAACTTAGTGCCGTTCGATACCGACCCCGATAAAGAAAAGAATGTAAGGATTACAGAAAAAACTCTTGACACGTAG
>JANYBI010000036.1 GCA_025360875.1 Lentisphaerota bacterium | reverse complement strand
GCAAGGCGAGAGGATTTAAAACCTTTCGAAACTTTATGGTCGTGATTTACTTGGTTACTGGAAATCTGGATTTTACTAAAGTCAATACTCACTATGAACCACTAACATAAAATAGGAACCCACTCAAAATGAAAACGAACCCATTTTCTGATAATGAAAGTGGCTATGTTGGGATCGTCCAAGTTGTATTTATCTCCCTTCTTCTTACCCTGTCCATAATAGATGATGGCGCCGTGCTCTTTGGTCCATGTGGTTTTGTCCTTTTCATCGTCCTTTTCAACCTTCCCATCCCTGTTGGTGTCTCCAACGATGCTGATAATGTTATACTCCGCAGTGACATCCCAGGGGTAAGGGGCTAAAGGTTTGATTCCTATCCCATTGCCGTCTTCGATGGCGGTACCGGAGAAATAGGGGGTGTATTTCTTAGCTTCCCTGTCTGATTTTTGTATGCCAGTGAATGTCACGAAACTGGCTCCGATGCCCCCGTCAGTAATGTCCCATCTACTGCCTTCATCATTCCCTATGGCGGAAATGGTTACGATCTTTCCAACTACTGGAACGGTAACGCCGCGTTCCTTGTTTTCGTCCTTAATAGTGCTGTCGTCAAAGTCTACTTCCCTGTGACCGTCGCCTCTTTTGACAATCCCCACTGTCACATCTTGGGATTGGGCAATCGGCATCAGTGATACCATAAACATAATTGCTAGAACCAACTTGAGCGTGAGTCTGATGGGCTTACTTTCTTTCAGCTTTGTTCTTTCCATGAATAGTTCCCCCTATTTTTAAATTTTCTTGTAAATTTTCATGATTTATCTTTATCTTTCGATTCAAGTTCGGACAGATATTTCTTTGCAAAGTCGACATATCCGCCGTTCTTCTTTTTACTTATATACTCGGTGAAAAGTTTTCTGGAACGATAAAGCTGGCCCAGTTTCCTGTAAGTTGTTGCCGCAAAGAACAATGCGTCTAATCCTTCTTCGGTGGAGGGAAACTTCCTGGAGAGTGTTTCACAGTATTGCAAGGATTTGGCAATGGCGTCAGCGGTGCCAAGGGCTTTAGAGCGTCCTGCCATCGCAAGAAGCGCGCGCGGTTCGCTTGGGCTGCCTTTGATAAAAACATAATTCTCCTCAAGGTGTTTTAGTGCGGCATCGGAGCCCTTGATCCAAGCCAGCGAAACACCTTTTGCGAAGAGAATGTAGGCAAGTTCGTCCTTTGAAAGTTTGCAAAAGTTGCCGGATAGAAGCTCATCATAGCGTTTAACCGCTGTCTTTCTGTCCTCATTCTCGAAAGCCAGATCGGCAAGCATGACGGCGAGGCGGATTTTGGGATCCTTGAAGGCCTTCATTTCAGCGGGGGTCGCGTAAAGGCAGCCATTGTTGTGGTCAATATTCCAGATTAGCCGTTCGCGGACGCTGCCGAAACCCATCTTCTCTGTCTCGTTGAGGAATGGATCTAGCTTGGCAAGCTCATTCCATGCGTTTCTTGCTGCGGGGAAATCTCCCTTGAAAAAAGAAACAAAACCCATCCGTAATGAAACTTCCTTCTTGAAGTGGGAGAGGTACCAGGAACAGGTTCTCTGGTTGAAAAGTTGCCCGGGCGATATTTCATTGGAGAGGATGTTGCCCCACATATCCTGTTGCCGTTCTGTTATGGGAGGAGTGGATTCCATCAAGGCATCTGGCAGCATTTTCAGCAAATCAGAGGCGGCTTCCCATGAGATGGCGTCATCAAAGAAACTGGAGGACTCCTGGAAACGTTGCGCGGCTTCTTCAATATTTAAATCCCTTTCCAGCAGGTGATCGCCAAGGTCAAGAAGCAGTTCCCCTTTGTAGGGAGATGGACGCTGGTTTGAAATAAGCTGATTGAGCTCCGCAATGGCCTGCTTGGCTGCCTCATCCCCAAAAGGCACTTTTTTTGCTTCCATCAACCTTGCGGAAATCTTTTCAATTTCACTTTCAATCTTTTCCTGGATGCCTTTGCCTGCACCAGACTTCTTGGTAGTTTTTAATAGAAGCTTGAGTGTTTCGAGGTTGTTTTCAAGGTTTGCAAGAGACGTCCTTGCGTCTTTGGCGGCATTGTCGCGGGAAAGTGACAGGAAGCATTTTATCTTGTATGCCTTAGCGGCCTCTCCGAATGCGGTCTTCGCTGGTCGGGGTTCCAGTCCGTTGCCCGGTGATGCAAGAAGTTCGTCGTAAACCAGAAATGCTGTAAGAAAATCGGATTTTACGCGCCTTGCTGTCTCTGCCTCTTTGAATAACAGGTAACCGAATCCCAGTTTCTGAGTGTCAAAAAGGTTTTTAGCCTCATCTCGCTTATGCTCAATAAGCCTGGCAAAGGCTTCTTTAAAGCCATCCCGGAGATCGGCCTGAGTATCTTTGTGTATACTGGGGTTGTATTTAATCCTGCGGAGCGCGAGGTCGTAGAAGGAGAACGCACTTTCATAATCGCTTGAAAACATCTTCATGTCACCAGCAAAATACAGAGAGACAATGTTGTCAAAACCCATGGAATTCCTCAGCAAATCGTCCATTGCTCTTGCCGCTTCAACCTGCAGACTTAGTTGCGATAACGCAAACAGCGATGCTGCAAACAGCGGAATATTGTCCTTGCCCCATTTGCCAGGTTTGCATATCTGACTTAAAATTTCCTTTCCTTTTCCATCGAGTGGAGTTTTTTTCTCTTTCGCCTGTTTTAGGTATTCTTGTATGCGCTTGCAATCTCCATCATCAAGAACACCTGCGATCGCCGATGCGATGGCCAGAGAGGGTTCTTCAGAAAATTCAAGAAAGCAGAGACATTCGGCCAATGTGGCATTTGCCTTAAGTTCCTTGTCTTTGGAATGTGTTATCTCTTTAAGTTTTTGAATGTCTTTGCGGTCAAGTTTACCGTTGCAAATCCCGTCAATAGTCGAGGCTATTAGCCTATCATTTTTCGAAATTGCCTCTGATTCTCCAGCGAAGCAGGGAATGTGGAAGCCAGCGCATAATGCAGAGGCGAATATGGATAATAAATAGAAAAGTTTGAAGAAATTCAAGAATATCCCCCCTGTAATTCTGAATTATCCTGACTCGATATCAAGATTTAATTAATTGGTAATATATGGTATAAAATGTAAATTCCAAGCAATTTAATGAATTCTGCTCTCTAAGGAAATTATTTCGCCTTTGAATGGTAATGTGTGTGCAGGAGCTCGTGGGACTTGTGTCCGAGCGGCTCGTGCAGGAACTCCTTGTATATCGCCGTGATCGCGGGATTGTCGTGCGATTTGCGCATAGGACGGCCTTCATCTTCCTTATATATGGCCTTGATTCTGGCCTTGCGTACTTCATCTGTCGTGAGCCTGGGCTGTCCGCCACCGCCGATACAGCCGCCGGGACAGCACATGACTTCGATGAAATGCCAGCCATGTTTGTTCCCTGCTGCAACAAGATCACATGCGTCCTTCGCGTTCGAGAGTCCGTGCGCTACTGCGACTTTCGCAGTTACGCCTTCGAGGAACTTCCAATCGGGTTTGCAATCAGTCAAGGTCACGGAAGTTTCCTTCAGCCCTTTCAGGCCATGGACGGGCTTGATATGGAGTTTTTCCATCGGCAAAGGGCGTCCGGTGACTATTTCGTAGACTGTCCTGAGGGCGGCTTCCATGACACCGCCAGTATTTGCGAATATGTCGGCGGCTCCTGTGGACAATCCCATCGGGGCATCCTGTTCGCCGTCCTCAAGATTCACGAAATCAATGCCGGCTCCGGTGATCATGTGTCCGAGCTCGCGGGTGGTAAGGACATAGTCGACATCCTTGAATCCCGAGGAATTCATCTCAGGCCTTTCGCATTCGAACTTCTTGGCGGTACAGGGCATGATTGAAACGACCACGATCTTTGAAGGATCAATTCCTTCCTTCTGGGCGAAATAGGTTTTCGCCAGTGCGCCGAACATCTGCTGCGGAGATTTGCAGCTTGAAAGGTTTGGCAGGAGGTTCGGATGGAAATATTCTATGTAGTTGATCCATCCAGGTGAGCAGCTGGTGAACATCGGCAGAGCCACTTCGGCCTTTTCAACAAGCGCCTTCTTGAGACGGGTAAGAAGCTCGGTGCCTTCCTCGATGATCGTAAGATCTGCGGTAAAGTTGGTGTCGAACACTTTCTTGAATCCAAGACGCCTGAGCGCGGTGACCATCTTGCCAGTAACAAGAGTTCCGGGCTTGAGCCCGAAGCATTCGCCAAGTGCGGCGCGGATCGCCGGAGCGGTCTGGACAACTACATATTTGTCAGGATTGTCGAGTTCCTTCCATACATCCTGGATTGAATCCTTCTCATATATGGCGCCGACCGGACACACGGCGGAACACTGTCCGCACTGCACGCATATCGCATCGCAGAGATTGTCGCCGGAACCTGCGCCGACGATCGTGTCGAAGCCGCGGAGACGGGGCGCAAGGGAACCTACTCCCTGTGTGTCCTGGCAGACGCCGATACATCTGCGGCACAGGACGCATTTGTTCATGTCGCGGACGAGGGCAGGGGTGGACTTGTCGATAGGAAGTTCCTCGCGCTCATACGGGAACCGGACTTCGGAAATGCCCATGCTCTTCGCGAGGGACTGCAGTTCGCAGTCATTGTTCCTCGTGCATGCATTGCAGTCCCACGGGTGGTTCGCGAGCATGAGTTCGACGGAAAGCTTTCTGGCGTCGCGGGCAAGCTTGGTGTTCGTGCTGACGGCCATTCCTTCGGCGACCTTTGTAACGCAGGAAGGCTGGAGCGTCCTGGCACCTTTGATTTCCACGAGGCATACGCGGCATGAGCCGGGGCTTGAAACGCCATCAAGATGGCACAGCGTCGGGATTTTGATTCCAGCCTTTGCGGCGGCGTCGAGAACTGTGGTCCCTTCTTCTACCGACACCGGAACATTGTTCACTGTCAGATTTATCATTTTTTAAACTCCTTTTATATTGTTAATGGATGAATGGATGGCTGGATGAGTGGATGATTGGGTAAAGAACTAATCCGAATAGGATGAATTACTTTCCATTATCATCAAACTGCTGTTCCAGTCTCCTTCATAATTTTTATTTATTATTTCTGTTCGTAGTAGCGCAATTTATTGCGCGTCAATTTTAAGAACGGCGTATAAATTCGCCTACTACAAACATATTCTTACACCGGTGTCAATGTTATAAGCTCTCTCTGGGTATGCCTGGTCTTCGGTTTCGAATCCTTGGGATCCAGCCCCTTTTTAATCTCATCCTTGAAATAGCGGAGCGATGACATTATCGGGCTCGCCGGCGACTGTCCAAGCGGACAGAATGCGGCTGACTTCAATATCATGGAGATTTCTTCCATGCCGTCGATGTCGTCAGCATAAGCTTTCTTTTCCTTGAGCCTTGCCGAGATGTCCTTCATGATCTTAAGGCCGTTCCTGCACGGGTTGCAGTTTCCGCAGGATTCGTGGACGAAGAACTTCATGCAGGAGTCCAGGAAATCATTTATGCCTATGGAATCATTGACTACCAGGATTGCGCCTGAGCCGAGGACATGTCCGACCTTCTGCATGGAATCATAGTCAAGCGGCACGTCAAGCATCTCCTCGCCAATTATGTCGCCGGCCGTTCCGCCAAGCTGGGCGAAATGGAATTTTCCGCTCTTCATGCCGCCACCGTAACTGTAGATTATTTCGCGGAGCGTCACGCCGGTCGGCACTTCAATCAGCCCGGGCCGGTTGATATGTCCGAGAACGGTATAGACCTTTGTTCCCGGAGTGCCTGCGGTGCCGAACTTCTTGAACCATTCGGCGCCGTTCCTCAGTATCGGCGCGACATTCGCAAGTGTCTCGACATTGTTCACGTTTGTCGGTTTGCCGCGGAATCCGCACACTGCCGGGAACGGAGGCTTGAGACGCGGAAGCCCGCGCTTGCCTTCCATGGATTCGATAAGTGCAGTCTCCTCGCCGCAGACATATGCGCCTGCGCCGATCTTTATCTCGATGTCAAAACTGAACTTGCTTCCAAAGATCTTCCTGCCCAGGAATCCGTATTCCCTGGCGTCGCTTATCGCTTTCTGGAGGCGCTGGATTGAAAGCTTGTATTCGCCACGGATATAGATGAAACCCATGGTTCCGCCAATCGCATAGGCGCATATCGCCATGCCTTCTATGACCTTGTGCGGATCCCCTTCCATGATGAGACGGTCCTTGAACGTTCCGGGCTCGCCTTCGTCGGCGTTGCAGATGACATATTTCTCCTTCGATTTCACAGGAGCGCAGAAACTCCATTTGAGCCCGGTATTGAATCCGGCGCCGCCACGTCCTCTCAGTCCGGAATCCTTGACAAGTTTTATGACATCCTCCGGCTGCATTTCAGTAACCGCCTTGCCGAGGGCGAAATAGCCGTCCCTGGCGATGTACTCCTTGATGTTTTCAGGATCAATTACGCCGCAGTTGTCAAGAACTATCCTGCCAAGACCCTGGAGATGTCTGGCGTCGGTCTCTGAAGCCTTGGGTATTGCAGGCTTCTCTCCGGCGAGAAGGAATTTCTTGCACTGGCGCCCCTTTACAAAATGTTCCTCCACGATTTCTGCGACATTCGCAACTGTTATGTTTGCATAGACCACATTGTCAGGCTGGACCGCCACAAGCACTCCGGCATTTGTCGGACCGAATGCTGCAGTCTCCACGACCGATATTTCCTCGCTGAGTCCGCGTTTGCCGATCTCTGCCGAAATCGCATTCTTAACCTCGCGGGCACCGGCGGTGACAGTATTCGTGTCTATCGGAACGAGCACATATGTTCTTGGTTTTGACATCTTATCTGCCCTCCGATTTTCTTATGGAATCGATTATTTTGGAGACTTTGTCAGCGGTCAGGTTTCCGTAGACTTCGTCACCGATCATCATTGCCGGTGCGACGCCGCAGGTTCCGAGGCAGCTTGAAGTCTCGAGGGTGAACGCCTTGTCAGGTGTCGTCCCGTCGATTTTTATCCCGAGTTTCTTCTGGAGGGCGTCAAGTATGTTTTCGGATCCCATGATGTAGCAGGGGGGGCTGTCGCATAGGCGTATTATGTGGCGTCCCCTTGGCTTCATGCTGAACATCGTATAGAAGGAGAGCGTCCCGGTGATGTCGGCTACGGTGATTCCCATTATCCTGGAAAGCTCATCGATCGCCTCAGTGTGGATCGAGTTGTCTCCGGACGAATCCTGGATATCGTGCAGGATCTGCAGGAGGTTCTCCCTGCAGTTGCCACGGCTTTCAACAATTTCAGAGACCGTCATAGGCGAATTCTCCATAATATAGTTTGTAGAGTCCCGCAATGTATAAGTCAATAGTAAATTTTTCAATTCTGAATTGAGGGTATCTCTAAAAATTCACAATCGGCGCGTTGCGGGAGATTTTTGAAAGCTCAAAGAGAATTTCTGACTGGAGGCGTATCCAGGGTGATACGCCGAAGAAGGAAGATTCTTCTTTGAGCTAAAAAGAACCGCAACCCAAATGGCAAAAGATACTTATGGATTCTGGCTTTGTCAACATCCACTCGCGCATACCGCCTTGGGTATGCTCTCGGGATTTTTCCTCGCCATCTCTCCATAATTTACTTTTGCGCGCCATTTGTCAATTTTTAGAGGTACCCTTAAATAAAAGAAATATTTGTCTTGTGGGCTCCCTTGATTTCCCGCACAACCCGACTAGCTTTGGAAAATTTCAAAAATCCCGTCAGCATAATCAATCGGAGTTTACGACTATGAGCAAAGGAAAGATCACAGGTAAATCAATGTCGAAGCGGATTGGTGCCAGAGAATGCAAACAGCCTGAAACCCTCTATGTCCCGCGCTGGCTGGTGGTCGGAGCGTATCCGTCCGCCGGCGCACTGCCGAGTCTCGCGGACGGCGTACCCAACGAAGCCCGCCTGCAACCTATTGCAGGCATGCAGACCGCCGGACGCACCTGGCAGATCGTGAACGACAATCCGGTCAATTTCCTGGATCCCAAGCTCGGTTTCAAGCAGACGGAACAATGTTATGCATATGCTTTTACTTATGTGCATGTACCGCAAGCAGAGAAGGTGGAACTGCTGGCCGGCAGTGACGACGGTATTGCCATCTGGTTGAACGGTGCTCAGGTGCACCGCAACGACACCTGGCGCGGCGTGGTACTCGACAATGACGTGGTCCCGGTAACTCTGCGCAGAGGCTGGAACGCGCTGCTGGTCAAAATTTCCCAGGGAGGAGGCGACTGGGGTTTTGTGTTCCGAATCCGACGCGGCCAGCGGACTGGAAAGATCAGTTTCACTTTGGACAGGGCAGCCGCGCGACAGGGTGGCAAGAGTGACAATGACGGACCGCCACTTAGCGTGATTCCGACTGTCAGCCAGTTCCCCCTTTGCGTGCGCAATGGCGAACTACTGCTGACACAGGATCTGCTGGTGGTCAATGACACGGCCAAACCCGCTAAGGATTTGAAACTGTGTGTGCTGGCCAAGCCCGGTGTAACTTTGGCAACTGATACATTAGCCGGGATCCTGGCGCCATTCGCCTGTCAGCAGCACCAATTGCAGGTGCCGGTTGCAGCGCTATTTTCCGCTGTAGCTGATGGAGCGGGAGTGAGTGTCGAAGCCGGGAGCAGCGTAGGCCGCTGCGCCGCTGTTCTCCCATCGGAGGCATGGCTGCGCATGCTGTTGGAGGTCATGGGCGGATTCCCGCTGTCGGCGGTTGGCGGACGTTTTGCTGTGCCGGAACTGATGCGCGGACAGCCCGCCCGTCTGGAAGTGCGATCACAGCGTGAAGTGTCGGTAGCCGGTCAGACCGTGGCTGCCAAGCCCCTATGTTCCGCCAGGGATTATGCGGCAGGCGCCACACGGACTGGCAGTATTGATCTTGCTCTCGCGGTCGCCCCGGAGATTGTCGATCCCGCGGTGCGATTGTTCTTCGGCGGTTCCGAACTGCAGCAATTGCTGAACCGCATCAGATTTGTCCTTGACGACCTGCGCGCCGAAACAGCTCCTGCGGCAAAGGCCGTGCTGGCTGGACTTCGTGCCGTGGCCAAGTCGGATTTTCCGGCAGCTGTCAAGGCTCTGCATGGCTTGCTCGACGCTCTGGTGTCCACGCTTCCGGACTGTTCCAAACAGCAGATCACACTCGTGGGCCATGCGCACATCGACATGAACTGGCTGTGGAACATGTCCGAGACATGCCAGGTCACGCACGACACGTTCCGGCAGGTCCTGTCGTTCATGGACGAATTCCCAGATTTCACTTTCTCCCAGAGCCAGTCGTCCACCTACAAATTCATGGAGGAACTTGATCCGGAACTGTTCGAGCGTGTCCGGCAACGCGTGAAGGAGGGCCGCTGGGAACTGCTCGGCGGCATGGTGGATGAAGGCGATACCAATCTTTCCGGCGGCGAGGCGCTGGCGCGCACTTTCCTGCTCGGTCAGCGCTATTTCCTCTCACGCTTCAACAAGCAGGCTCGCGTCGGCTGGTTGCCCGACAATTTCGGCCACATCGCACAGCTGCCACAGCTGCTGAAACTTGCCGGAATCTCGGCCTTCTACGGGCACCGCTGCATGCCGCAGTTCGGCCCGTTCCTATGGGAAGGCGTGGACGGCAGCCGCGTTACCAATTATGTTACTCCTACCTACAACGGTGAAGTCACGCCACGCCTGAGGGATCTGCCCGGACAGTACGATCCGAAGCACGGCAAACTGCTATGGGTCTACGGTGTTGGCGATCACGGGGGCGGTCCGACCCGGCGCGATATTGTGCGGGCCAAGTTCTATCAGACAATTCCGCGTCTGCCGAAGATCAAGTTCGGCACGGCCACGGAGCTCTTCAAATCACTGGAAGCGGATCGCAAGGATTACCGTGTTGTCAAGGGCGAACTCCAGTACGTGTTCGAGGGCTGCTACACCTCGATAGCACGTATCAAGGAAGGCAATCGGCGCTGTGAAAATGCGTTGTTCGCAACTGAACTGCTGGCGGCGTTCGCCTCAAAGATGGGCTACGCATATCCGCGACAGCTGCTGGATGACGCGTGGGAAACAGTCGCGTTCAACCAGTTCCATGACATCCTCTGCGGTTCGGCAGTGCACGAGTCAAACCGCGGATCAGTGGCCGCTTACGACGAGGTTCTCGAGAAAACGGCGGCCGTACAATACGGCGTGCTGCGTTATCTTGCTGAGCGCGTACCGACCGTTACTGGCCGCGGACAACCTGTTGTCGTGTTCAATCCGCAGCCCGTGCCGCGCACAGACTGGGTGGAAGCCGAACTCTTCACTTATCAGATGCCACCTTCAGTGCAGACAAACAATTGGGGCATGGGCGGTCCGCCGGATGCCGCAATGAAAAACATGCCTATGCGCACCTTGGATAGCAGTCCCAGCGGCATGCCGACCCTGATCCTGAATGATGCGGACGGCAAACCGGTTCCGGCACAGATCGTCAGCGCCAAAGGGTTCCCAAACGGCCATCGTATGAAGGTCCGTTTCCTGGCCAGCGGCATGCCGGCCTGCGGTACTCGCCTGTTCTATGCACGTCCCGACCAGGACGGGCCTGCGGTCAATTCCGGCATGAGCGTTGAGGATACTTCTGTCGAAACGCCGTTCTTCAAGGTCTGTGTCGATCCGAAAACCGGACATCTGACACGCCTCTTCGACAAACGTAGCAAGTGCGAAGTATTACCGCGCGGCGTTGCCGCCAACCAGCTTAAGGTCTATATGGAGAAACCTCATGGCATGACCGCCTGGAACATTGGCCCCATCGCAGCGGTACACAATCTGGACAGCGCTGAACTTGTCCGTGTCACTGAACGCGGTCCGGTCCGTTCTTGTATCGAGGTGTGGCGACGCTGGAACAGGTCGTTGTTCGTGCAGCGGACCTATGTCTATGCGGACCTGCCGCGGATCGAGTTTGAGCTGGAGGCGCATTGGTTTGAGCATGG
>JANYBI010000006.1 GCA_025360875.1 Lentisphaerota bacterium | reverse complement strand
CTGCCGGCAAGATGCCGGCGCTCCGATAGATTACGGCACTTTCAAAACCGCGCCGGTATCGGCGCTTGTCGCCATGGCCGCATATCTTGAGAGCCAGCCGGTCTTGTATCTGGGTTCAGGCGCTTTCCAGTCGGATTTTCTCTTTGACAGTTCTTCCGCGGAAACCTCAAGCGATATGCTACGGGCGGGAATGTCTATGGAGATCATGTCGCCGTTTTTCACAAACGCGATCGTTCCGCCGGATGCGGCTTCAGGGCTGATGTGTCCGATACATGCGCCACGCGTGCCGCCGCTGAATCTTCCGTCGGTGATGAGAGCGACTTTCTCGCCGAGTCCCTGTCCCATGATATAGCTTGTCGGCGCAAGCATCTCCTGCATGCCGGGTCCGCCCTTGGGACCTTCATATCTTATGACCACTACATCACCGGCCTTGACTTTACCCGCGAGGATTCCTGCGCAGGCGTCTTCCTGGCTTTCGAATATCACGGCAGGTCCGCGGTGCTTGTGCATTTCCGGAGCGACACCGGCTGTCTTGACCACGCAGCCTTTTTCGGCGAGATTCCCGTAGAGAATGGCGAGTCCGCCGTCCTTGCTGTACGGATTCTCGATTGTCCGGATGACGGTACCATCGGGGGCAGGGGCTTTGGCGACAGTCTTGCCGAGATTCTTCCCGGTGACGGTCAGGGAATCCCTGTTGATGAGTCCCGGCATTTTTGATATTTCCCTGATGATGGCGCTTATTCCGCCGTTGGCGTCGACATCTTCCATATGGTACTTGCTTGACGGCGAGACTTTGCAGATGTTCGGAGTTTTCCTGCTGATCTCATCAATCTTCTTCAGGTCGAGGCTGATTCCGGCCTCATTGGCGATTGCAAGAGTATGCAGGACGGTGTTCGTGCTGCCGCCCATCGCCATGTCGAGTACGAGAGCGTTCAGGAACGCCTTCTCGTTGGCGACGTCTTTCGGAAGCGGTCCGCCTTCGAGCGCCATTTTGACGATGAGTTTCGCCGCCTGCTTCCAGAGCTTTTTGCGTTTGGGATCGACTGCGAGCACAGTGCCGTTTCCGGGAAGTCCCATGCCTAATGCCTCGGTGAGGCAGTTCATGCTGTTGGCGGTGAACATGCCTGAGCATGATCCGCAACCGGGACAACCTTTCTCCTCGAGAACTTCAAGTCCTTTTTCATCGAGTTTTCCGACCTTGAGTTTTCCTACGCCCTCGAAAATTGAAATGAGATCGCAGGCGGTTCCGTCGTCCATTTTACCGGCCGCCATCGGGCCGCCAGAGGCGAATACTGTAGGAATGTTGAGACGCATTGCCGCCATGAGCATTCCCGGGATTATCTTGTCGCAGTTCGGGATGCAGATCATGGCGTCGAACGGATGCGCGCTGAGCATCGACTCCACGCAGTCGGCTATCAGTTCGCGGCTTGCCAGCGAATACTTCATGCCTTCGTGCCCCATTGCGATGCCGTCGCATATGGCGATGGTGTTGAACTCGAACGGCACTCCGCCAGCCTTCCGGATCTCCTTGCAGATGAGTTTTCCGACCTTGTCGAGATGGCAGTGCCCGGGAACTATGGTGGTATATGAGTTGCAGACAGCTATGAACGGCTTGCCGATATCGGCGCTTTTGACTCCGGTCGCATACATGAGGGAGCGGTGTGGGGCACGTTCTAACCCTTTTTTGATGATATCACTTCTCATCTTTTTCTCCTTAAGCAGTTGATTTTATAGTCAAATCATATTATTCTGTTCAGCTTTTTACGGGTTTTCATATTAGCACAAATATCTTTATTCGCAAATTGTAATTTCAGGAGCGTTATTTTTTATGTTCGAAAATCTTACAGATAAACTGCACCAGGTCTTCAGGAAGATAAGCGGGCAGGGAATACTGACCGAATCCAATATTTCAGAGGCGATGGACCAGATCCGCGACGCGCTTCTCGAGGCGGATGTCAATTATGATGTTGTAAAGGAATTCGTAGGCGAGGTGAGGAAGGACTGTCTCGGGATCGAGGTGCTGAAGACGGTCACCCCGGGCCAGCAGCTTGTCAAGATTGTCAATGACCGGCTGATCGAGCTCATGGGCAAGGAAGTATCCCTTCTGGACACGGGCGGCGCATATCCGGCGGTCATAATGCTTGTCGGTCTGCATGGTGGCGGAAAGACCACGACCTGTGCGAAACTCGCAGTGAACCTGAAGAAGGACAACAAGAAGACCCTGCTTGTGGCGGGCGACATCTACAGGCCGGCCGCCATAGATCAGCTAGAATTCCTCGGCAGGGACAATTCAATAAAGGTCTATTCCGACAGGAACAATCCGAATGTCCCGATGATCGCGAAAAACGCAGTCGAGCAGGCGAAGCGGGACGCCCTTGACGTTGTCGTGATCGATACTGCCGGCCGACTGCAGATCGACCAGGAAATGATCGCGGAACTCGTCAGGATCAAGCATGCGGTCAATCCGAAGGAAATTCTCCTAGTCGCAGATGCGGCCCTCGGTCAGCAGGCTGTCTCCGTTGCCGAACATTTCCACAAGGCCCTGACATTGACCGGCGTGATACTGACAAAGCTCGATGGCGATGCCAGGGGCGGCGCGGCGCTTTCCATCAGGAAGGTCACCGGATGTCCCATAAAATACGTAGGTGTTGGCGAGAAGATCGGGGATCTCGACGTATTCCATCCCGAACGTATGACCTCCAGGATCCTTGGGATGGGCGATATCGTCTCCCTTGTTGAGAAAGCCGCCGAGGAGATCGACAAGGAGGAAGCGGCGAAGCTCCAGGAGAAGCTCAAGACAAAATCATTTGACTTCAATGATTTCCACCAGCA